>JABEUM010000123.1 GCA_013044475.1 Acidimicrobiaceae bacterium
ATAGACGTGGCCCTTGGCCGTGACGAGCCAGTAGCCCTCCCCGCTGGCGTCCGAAGCTATTCCTACTACCGGCGACGATACCGAAGGCGGCGATCCAAGAGACTTGGCGTTTCCGAAGTTATAGACATGGCCCTTGGCCGTGACGAGCCAGTAGCCGTCACCGAAGTCGGCAACTGCGGCCCCAGTTACCCGAGATCCCAACTTTTTGCCAGCGGTCGAGCCAAAAAAGCGTGAGCCCCCAAGCGCAAATATCGAACCGTCCTCACCAACGAGGTAAGTGGCTAGCGGGACCGATTTAGCAGTCGGTCCGCTATTAGCACCCGGCTTTGGGTTCGAATTACCCACCGTCTTGGCCTGGCTAGTCTTAGCCTTCACGGGGTTACTTGAACTCGAAGAGAAAACCCCCAGACTGATCGGCACTACCACCACAATTGCAGCAACCAGTACCAGAACAACTTTAACTAAACTGGGTTTCAAAGCGGCGATCAACTAGTACCCCCCAAAAATCCCAACACACATTTCGCCTATATCACCGTCTAAGTCCGCAAACCCACTTGGCGGCATTACGCAATGTGATCAATATAAGTTCACGTTCTCAGCGAATTCATAGGTAGAGATCCCCCTATTTAGGGTATTTTGGGGAAAACTACCCACTTTAGTAAAGGTGGCGGGGTGAAAAGATGTCCTCCCTTGGCTGTGCGTCTATGCGGGCGAATTGCCCATCCAGAAAGTTTCCGGGTCTGCTAGGCAACCAAATGGACATTTTTCAAGAGTGTGAGGCATTGACGTACGTGACGACTTCAGGGGCTAAATCGACGAGAATGGAATTTGCAAAAACGCCGGGCGAGCTAGGAGAATGCGAGGTAGCGGCTTTCTGGAAGCCTATACAAAACGTCTGAACTTGCCGCTTTGGTAATCCCTGGCATCAACCGGAGCCTGCGGATCGTAGACCTACTCCTTTAGCTACTTAAGCGTCCAGCCACTCAGAGAAGCCCTTTTAAATTATCGGCAATAAGTGTCGAGTAGCTTCCGGCATAGGCGGCTGTGCCTGTGTCTTGGAGCAGCCCACGTTCGACGCCCAAGTTGTCAATAAAATAAAACACCTGACTGTAGCGCACCACCCCGTTCTTTGTCCTAACAACGTCTATGTTGTAGCTTTTCCAGACCTTGCGAAGCTGGCTTTTTGAGCCCGACAAGAAGTACCAATTCTTATAGTCGCTACGTCCATAACGACGCACAAATGAAGAAGCTTCCGAGGCAGCAGAAGCGGATGGATTTACGTCGATGGCTATTAACTTCACTTGGCTCCCCGACCTTCCGAGCTGCTTGAGGGCTCCGATCATCTCCTGCGTCAATGTTTGACACCGGTGGGGACATGAAGGGTCTAGAAAAGTTAGGAGAATTGGACTTCCTTCGATCGACGAAAGTGAGACAGCCTTATGGTTGAAATTAATCAGGGTAAAGCTAGGCGCGGCCGTTGGGGAAAGATACTCATATCCTGACGAATCGACAGTGGCCATCGCCGCTGAATCGACCCCAAAGATCGATATTGAAAAGATCAGCAAAGACACGAGAGTTCCAAAAAGGCAGGCGACTACCAAAGATGAGGCGGCCAATGGAGTTTTATAAGACACTGCAGATTGTGCCGGGGAAGAAGAATTTACCAAATCATCTGTTCTGTACTGTCGAAGGATAGCGCTCAGAACGAGAATAAGCGGCAATCCGGAGTTGAAGTCAGTAGCAGTGGAGGAGAAGATCCCAAAATCTTGCCCAAGCCACCACCCAAGGACAGTTACTAGAATTGCGAACCAAACTGCCCACCTCTTCTTCACTGCGACCAGCGAAATGGCTGCGGCAAATATCAGAAGAACGAATATTGCATTTGTCAGAACGGGTTCAGTCTGCGCTGCATCAGACGCCCATTGAATCACCCTCGAGAGTATTCCCGGCTGGCTAGCCGAAGCCATACCTGAAAACATGGTCGCAAGCGAGTTTCCCCAGTAACCCTCTCCTGGCAAGGCTTGCAGAACCCCTCCAATGAAAAGAAAGGCAGCGACACTAATGGAAAGTGTCTTAGAATTCTTAGTCCAGTTTGCTTCACGGGCTAAGCCAAGCAGGTAGAGGGATACAAAGCCATAAATCAGAATGGCGGCAGGAGCACCGGATACGAACGAAGCGCCATGGTAAAAGATTCCAAAACCGTTGCCAAAGACAAATATCATTGCCGACCAGAGGACGCTCATCCACAGGATGAGCTGCAGGACCCGACCTGAGTTGAGGAAGATCATGGCGATCCCGATTAGAAGCTGGAGCCAGCCCGACAACACGTCTGCTTTGATAGGATGCGTATTCCAGAGAATCAATAACGGATTGATGACATCCGTAATGATCGATGGTGCACCCTGAAGCGATGGTCGAGCTACCTGGCTGACGAAACCGCCAGGTAGATCCGGCCTCAACTGGAACATGCCGTCGAGGGTCCAGATAATTCCGAAGCTAATTCTCAAGAGGGAAGCGACCGATCCGGGGACATTTAGCCGAGTATCACCCCAGCCACTCCACGCCGACCACTTTGAATTTCGGCCCTCCTTCGCCCACCAGGCGGCAACAAACATGAAGATGACTCCAGCAACCAGCCCTGCCATCACGGTCAAGAAGAGCGTATTATAAAGTGGGTGCGACAACGAGCCATAAAGGTTCGCCGACTGGTTTCCCATTCCTGGCATTAGATTGACCGCTCCTTCACCGCCACCTTGCGTCCATCCTCTGTTTAGAGTCGCTTGGCATTCTCGGATAGAAATTTCGTATTCGATCCGAAAAAACCGGAATTTGGCAAATCGGACAACCAGCACGGGATTCTACAAAGCTACCCCGACTGCCGTGCCTCTTTATGATTTCCTACTAGCCTATTGGGACCTTTGGCCAAACTCTTGGGACCAAAGGCCAAGGCCGAGTCATATTTCAGAGCCGTTTCGCTTGCTAAGTCATGCTGTGCAAGATCATTCTCGGCTTAGTTGGTTCAACGCTGAGCCGTAATTTGACGGCTATTCCGAAATCTACCGGATTTCTTGTTCGCTGCCTGAAAGTGATCCTCACCAAACCCCATCCAGCCTTTCAATAGCGCTTCAGCCCGTAGTGATTGAGGCAATGGCTCTGTCGTCCGGAGCACATGCGGGGAGCCTGGTACGAGACAGATTATTGTAGGGTTACAGTAGCATTGCCCGGATCGACCGCAATAGGACCATGTGGGATATTTGAGCTGCATATGCCCCTCTTGATCTCCACCCAGTGACTAGCCTCAAGCACGCTAGGAGGCTGGCGCTTTGAGAGCGGGGTTTTCGCTTTCTAAAAGTTGCCGAGCCGCTAACTCCACGGCAAAGTTGTAATTCGAAGTCGGCCGCACGTTCTCGACTATCGCACCAACGGGCAAATTCCTACGCATTGCAAGCGCCAGTTCGGATATCATCTCCCCTGCCGACGGACCAACGATCGTAGCACCAATCAGCTTTCCACCCCCTAATCCTCGCATCAGTGGCCTCGGAGCGGAGATGAGCTTGACAAACCCGGTGGCCTGGGACCCCACCTTAGAACCAGCTAACTCCGCAAAAGTCACTTTTGCGATCTTGACTGACTTTCCGGGAGCATCCTTTTCAGTGACACCGAGGGTTGCAACTGGGGGCGTAAGTGGAAGCACTCTGGTGATCAACATAGGGTCAAACCGAGTAACTGGAGATCTATCAAATGCTTGACTCACTGCTATTCGTCCCATCTCTCTCGCTGAGGAGGGCCCAAGAAGTTTTCCGGTGACATCTCCTGCGCAAAAGATTCCACTTCGAGAGGTCTGCAGTCGATTGTTTACCCTCACAAAACCAAGTTCATCTGTTGCACATCCAATTGCTTCGAGCCCTAGCCCATTCGTCCTTCCTCGCCGGATACCGGTAGCGATGATGGCAGAAGTCTTCAGGACCGTGGAGTCGCTCAGTTGAACGTTGATGAGACCTCCGGTTGTGGGATCCTTGGCGGTCGATGATAAGCCCTTGCCTAAATAGATACCTACGCCGAGCTGCTCAAATGATCTTTCCAATATCTCCGATACGTCGGGATCTAGATCCTCAAGAAGAGACTGACCTGGAACTACTAACTGAGTTGCAATTCCCATGACCCCAAAGAGTTGGGCCACCAAACAGGCGTATTCACCACCCCCGACTACTACCACCCCTTGCAACTGATCAGAAATAGCTGGGAGGCAGTCTTCGGTGAAATGCGGTAGGTCAGAAATAGTTGAATCGGGGCTCAAAATTGCTTCCGACCCGGTCGCTATTATCACTCTTCGAGCGGAAAAGGTTTTTCTCCCTACTTCGACGGCATTTGACTTCACTACTCGCCCGTACCCTTCGACAAATTCGAGGTATTGGTGAGCCAGAACCTCCTCCACAAGGGGGTGTCTTTCTAGCGCAGCGTCGGAACTAGCCCAGGATTCTTTGCCTAATAAGTGTGCCATTGCCTTCGCAGGACCCGCTTGGAGATCAAACTTGTCTCCTGACGCTGGCATCTTGACGTCGATTAGCGTGACCTTAAGGCCACGTTTTAGTGCCGATCTCGCGGCAGACATACCGGCATGACCGGCTCCCAGTATTATCAAGTCAGATTGCACCAGGCGTTGTCCCCATGTTTGCTTCAGCTAAAGACTACAGGGCGCGAACTAGCGCCGGACGAGGGCTATATCGTGCTCTTGTCCGGCGCTAGATAAGTACTTATGCCGCTTTGACCGAAGCCACGAGTTTGGTGAGCGAATCTTTAGCGTCACCAAAGAGCATGATCGTCTTGGGATCAAACATCAATTCATTGTCCACGCCCGCAAACCCCGGGCGCATCGACCTCTTCATGAAGATAATATTTTTTGCTTCATCGGCATTTAGAATTGGCATCCCGTAGATCGGGCTCGATGCGTCGCTCCTCGCAGCCGGGTTTACCACGTCATTCGCACCCACGATTAGTACTGCGTCAGCGAGCTTGAATTGATCATTGATCTCATCCATCTCCTTTAGCTGCTCGTAAGGAACATCCGCCTCGGCGAGAAGTACGTTCATGTGACCTGGCATTCTGCCTGCTACCGGATGTATTGCGTAGGCGACATCTACGCCGCGCTTCTCAAGCGCGCTAGCCAGCTCTTTTGCTACGTGCTGAGCCTGAGCTACCGCTAGGCCATAACCTGGCACGATGATCACTTTTTGCGAATAGGCAAGCATTACGCCGATGTCATCTGGTGTCCCAGAACGCACCGACCTGCCCTCCGCTGACCCTGCTGTACTGGCGCCCGCTCCTGGAGCCGCCTTTCCAACCGCAGCAAATAGGACGTTACCAAGTGAACGACCCATAGAGTCGCCCATCATCTTGGTAAGGAGTGTTCCAGATGCGCCGACCAAAGTGCCACCTACAATAAGCACCGTATTACCAAGCACGAAGCCGGTCGCTGCTACTGCAAGTCCCGTGAAGGCATTGAGCATCGAGATAACGACGGGCATGTCTGCCCCACCGATCGGCAGCACAAATGCTACGCCTAGGAAAAGTGCTATCGCAAGGAGAACGACTACCAAAGCAACACTGGTACCAAACCCGACTAGGTAGACACCGATGGACAGGATGGCCACCACTACGACACCATTGACCGCCTGCTGTCCAGGGTAGGTGATGGGTCTACCAGTCATCAACTCTTGAAGCTTTGTGAAGGCAATTACCGATCCAGCAAAGGAAATGGACCCGACAACCACCGAGAACACGACGGTGATGACGAATACGACACCCTGCGAGGAGTGTGCGACGAGTCTCATGTACTCTTCAACCGAGACAAGGGCCGCTGCTCCACCGCCCACTCCGTTGAATGCTGCGACCATCTGAGGCATCGCTGTCATCTTCACTTTGCGAGCGGAAAGTGTTCCCACGAGGAGGCCGACGGCGACCCCGACGACCATAAGAATCACTCGGCCAGAGGACGGATGTAAACCAATTAATCCAGTTATTAGAGCGATGATCATGCCTACAGCGGCGGTGATATTTCCCTTGCGTGCGCCTTTGGGTGAACTTAACTGCTTGAGTCCGAGGATGAAAAGGACCGAAGCCACTAAGTAAGCGAGGTGGACTCCTTCGCTTTGGGTTAGTCCTGAAGTTGCGACAATATAACTTGACATGTACACCTACTGCTTCGATTGTTCAGGACGGCGAGACTTGAACATCTCTAGCATCCTGTCCGTGACGACAAAACCACCCACCACGTTGATTGTGGCTAAAATGATCGCTAAGAATCCGAGAACTACCTGCAATGTCCCATGAGCGTTAGCTTCGACGGCGAGTGCACCGACAAGAATGATTCCATGAATTGCGTTGCTACCGGACATAAGAGGCGTATGTAGAATTGTCGGAACTTTCGAAATGACTTCTATTCCGACAAATCCCGCCAGTACGAATACGGTTATGTATTCAATGAGGGCGTTGCTCACTAGTTCTCCTTTTCGCCTAGATTTGCGTTTGAGGCAACCTCTGTCGAGGGAGCTGGCCGAGCCTGGGGTGGTTGATAGACGACCTTCGAGTCTCGGACTACACAAGTACCTTTGATGATCTCGTCTTCAAAATCCAGTGCAAAGACGCCGTCCTTCACATAGGTCGAGACTAGGTTGAGCAGGTTCTTCGAATAAGTTAGGCTCGCATGCCGCGGGACAGTGGTGGGCATGTCACGAATTCCAACTACCGTTACCCCGGCAAAGTCGGTCTCTGTGCCTGCCACAGTGACTTCACAGTTTCCGCCGGTGTCCGCGGCTAGGTCGACGATCACGGCCCCATTTCTCATCCGCTGCACCATCTCTTTTGTTACCAAAAGGGGTGCCTTGCGTCCAGGAATTGCGGCGGTCGTAATTACGATGTCGGCCGCTTCCACTCGATCTCCTAAAAGCTCTCGCTGGCGCTTCAGGTACTCTTCTCCCTGCTCCTTCGCATAGCCACCTTGGCCTTCGGCTGATTCGATCGGGATATCCAGAAACTTGGCGCCCAAAGATTGGACCTCTTCTTTGACCGCTGGACGCACGTCGAAAGCCTCGACGACAGCCCCCATCCTTTTCGCAGTTGCTATTGCTTGGAGTCCAGCTACGCCTGCTCCGAGGATGAAGACCTTCGCAGGCGGAAGGGTTCCGGCGGCGGTCATCTGCATTGGAATAATCCTGTCAAGTTTGGAGGCAGCCAAAACGACAGCTTTGTAGCCAGCTAGCGATGCCTGCGAGGACAGCGTGTCCATCGACTGTGCTCTAGAGATTCGCGGCAGCAGCTCAAGGGCTATAGTCGTTATTCCACGTTCGGCCAGGGCCTCCATTAGTGCCTGGTTCTTATACGCATAGACATATCCAACTAGGACCGATTTCGGATCAATTAGGCCAACCTCTTCGGTCGTCGGTGGCTGAACTTTGAATACAACATCGGCTCCTGCGTATACATCCGATGCCGAACCTACTAATACTGCACCAGCCTCGACGTAATCATCATCCGAAAAGTGTGCCGACTCCCCCGCACCCTTTTGAACCACGACTTCGAACCCAGCGCTACGAAGCTTCGTTACCGTTTCCGGTACCGCAGCGACCCTCGTCTCACCGGGTGTGATCTCAGCGGGAATCGCTACTTTCACTACCTAGTCTCCCACTCGCTATTAGAAGGCGGACTTCCCCACCTGAGGTGACATCATAGATGTCTCTACACCTGAAAAACCGGGTGCAGCGGCCATTTATGACATTTGACCTTGTCAAATTTGGACCACAACTCGGTTGAACAAATGAAACACTGGATCGCTCGATCCCCTGCCAACCTCCGAGAAGCCCTCCATTACCCATAAATGACGATAACCAGCCACTCGCCAAATCGCATCGAACGGCTGCAGAGATGAACTTAGTCAAACTTTCCAGCCCTAGCCACTTAGCTCTTCGTATTCATAACTCTTAAAAATAAAGTGACCATTGTGGATAAAAGAGGCTAGGAGAGGTTCTCTCGCTAGCTGGTCAGGTGGAGGCTAGTACTTCCCCTAATGGTGGGCCATCTCTATTTATGGAGGGAGCTAGTCCAGTTCGATGAAAAGCTCATCCAGAACGGCCGCTGGCCCAGCGA
>JABEUM010000124.1 GCA_013044475.1 Acidimicrobiaceae bacterium
ACCGTCCGGCCCTCAAATGGGCGATGAAGAAGTTTCTGCTCATCGAGCGTAACCCCGAGGCAGGCGCCCCCCTCGGCGGCGGACTACACAGCTATCGCAAGTTGACCGCGGGTGACCGGGACTGGCGCATTGTGTGGCGAGTGGCCTTTGACGATACCGGACAGCCGATCATCGACATCGGTGAAATCTGGGCCGTGGGGGCTCGAAAAGACAGCGAGGTCTATACCGAGATGCGTCGACGGGTATCTGCACTGCCAGAAGGTCCTCAGACCCAAACATTCGAAGAGGTGTTGGCTCTTCTCGAAGCAAGTCTCACGAAGAAGCGACGTCCCGCGCCTTTGCATCCCACAACCGACGACACACTCGCTCCAACATGGTTGGTCAACGATCTGGTCAACTTCGCGGGCTACGTGCGAAGTGACGTTGAAGCACTCACCGAGCGCCAAGCCATGTCGGCGTGGGTAGCATATCGTTCGCGCTGATGTACTTCCGCTTACTCTCGATTCGAAAACGCCAGGACGAACTCTTCAAACCGTGAGGTATTTGCGTCGTCAACTCAGGGAGATTGTAGTTCATACAAGTGATTGTCTGTTGCCGGGTGGGCGCTAACGGACTCGAACCGCCGACCTCAGCCGTGTGAAGGCTGCGCTCTAACCAACTGAGCTAAGCGCCCTAAAGATAACGAACCTACCATGATTACTTATGACTCACTGCACAGAAATTATGCTGCATCGACCTTAGGTACTGGTGCAATATGAGATCAGCATTACCATCCTGTCGTATTGTGCATGTTCCGCATCGAATAAGAAGCGGGCGCAGTTGGACTTTTCATACCAAAGCCGGACTCTCAGTTTTGCCACTAAGCTCATTAGCCGCCTGGTTCGATACCTCCACTCAGGAACACAGGACGAAACTCGATACTGCTACAGGGCCTAACTTCAAGTTGGCAGTCATAGAACACCTCTAAAGTCCGCTAGCCACGCATCCCTCAAATCTCCCAAATTTATCCGCCCAGATGACTCAAGCAGAACCCGCTCATAGTGCATAGACTGAGAGCCGTGAAAACTCCTTTGTCAAAGACAGAGCAGAAGGTCGGCTTTGCGATCCTTCTGTACGGCCTCATCGCAATCAGCGTGCTTTGGATACCAAAATTTGGCGAGCATGTCGCCAAGGGGGTAAAGAGCGATCCAAAGCTCTACTTCGTCGAGGGTGTCGCACTAATTGCCATTGCCGCGGTATCGGTTTGGAGGAAAAATCGGATCCTAGCTGCGGGCTTCACCATTCTTGTCGCCTTTGGTCCGTGGGGTACGTTTATAGTTTTCGCCCTTCCGATGCTCGCCTTTGGAAGCTTCACCCTCTTCAAAAAGGATCCAGAGGTCATGAAGCGACGCCGTGAAGAGATAGCTAGAAAGCGCCAGGAGAAGGCAAATAAGCCGTCCGCTGCTGGTCCAGACGGAAGGCCCCTTCCGCAAGCTTCAAAAAGGTATACCCCTCCAGCAAAATCCAACTCAAGGTCCCGAACAAAAAAGTAGCTTTGCCCGGGTCGCAGGCAAGATCGAATTTGCGCCTAGTCTAAGGCACTGCCGGAAGGCAGAAAGGTTGGACCCTTGATTGGTCAGTCGCTAGCTGGAAAAAGAATCTTCTTAACCGGAGGGACGGGCTTTGTTGGCACGGCCTTTGCCGAGCGCGTCCTTCACAACCTGCCCGACACCGAGCTCGTCATACTGATACGACCCGGACGTCGCGCAACCGCCGACGACAGGATGCGTCGAGAGATTCTAAACAACAACTGCTTCGACACCCTTAAAGAAGAACTCGGCAAGGAGGGGTTTCAAAAGCACATCGCTAGCAGAATTTCCGCCGTCGCCGGGGACGTTTCGAAAGATGGTCTAGGGCTGGACGAAGAGGGATTCCGGATCCTCGGGGGCTGCGACGTCGCAGTCCATTCAGCAGCGACGGTTAGTTTCGACGCCCCGTTGGATTCTGCCATAGAGGTCAACCTGCTCGGACCTTCCAGGGTCGCCGAGACCTACCGCAAGGCGCTGGAAACCGCTGGCCGCAAGGGCAAGATGGTCTCGGTATCGACGGCATACGTAGCGGGATCGAGAAAAGGAAAGGCCTTTGAAGTCTCGCTAAAGGACTCCCCTCTCTACCCCGACCTCCCCTGGAGGCAAGAGGTTGACGCAGCTAGAAGGATGAAGCTCGAGATCGACAGCCAAAGTCGTTCCCCGGAGAAGCTGAAACAGTTTCGGGATGAAGCTCAGTCGGCCTATGGGGCCGCCGGAGTAGCCCTGCTGGCTCAAGAGACCGAGAAAAAAAGGATCGATTGGGTCAGAAAGCAGATGGTCAAGCTCGGTCAAGCTCGGGCTCAAAGCCTTGGATGGGCCGATGCCTACGCCTACTCTAAGGCGCTCGGCGAAATCGCCTTGGAGGAGAACAAGGGCAGCCTAGCCGTCTCAGTAGTGAGGCCATCGATCATCGAATCCGCCCTCCAACTCCCCTATCCCGGATGGATCAGGGGATTTCGTATGGCCGAACCGATAATTGTCTCCTTTGCCCGTGGACTCTTAGGTGAGTTTCCAGGAGTGCCAGAAGGGACGGTGGACGTAGTACCGGTGGACCTGGTAGTTTCGGCTATCTTGGCCGCCTGCGCCATCGACCCGTCCGATACCATGAAGTTTTACCACGTCGCATCCGGATCGGTAAATCCATTGAAATATGGTCAGCTCGTCGACCTAGTCACCTCGTTCTTCGGTGAGAATCCAGTGCTTGACTCCAAGGGTCAGCCCATCGCACTTCCAAGTTGGAAATTCCCAGGCCGAGGCCGGGTACAGGGGCAGTTGAAACGGGCAACCAAGATCTTGTCGATCGCAGAATCTGTCTCTGCAAAGTTACCAATTCGTTCGAAACAGCTCGAGGCGGCCGGTGGTCTAACCGAAAAGCGGGAGATCGCCGAGCGAGCACTCGGATACGTTGAACTCTACGGAGCTTACGTCGAGACCGAGGCGATCTATCAGGTCGACAACCTGATGCAGCTCAGAGAACTCCTGGACGAGAATGACCTAGAACACTTCGACTTCGATCCAAGCCAGATCGAATGGGAATCTTTCGTCTATGACGTCCACCTTCCCTCGGTCGTAGAGCATTCTCGAATAAAAACGACCTACACCAAGAAGACCGGGCCGACCAAGAGGGAGCGTACGCTTGCTTCTCTGCTGGCCCCTTCCCCTTCGCTCGTCGCCTTCGACCTCGAAAACACCCTCCTTGCAGCTAATGTCGTCGACTCATTCAGCTATCTAGCAACCTCCCACCTCGATCGGGGAGATTCGACTACTTTGGCCCTTGGCCTGCTCGCAGAGGCACCTAAGCTGCTAGCTCTCGATCGGCGAGATCGTACGGACTTCTTGCGCTACTTCTATCGGCGCTACAAGGGGGCCGACAGGGCCCAGCTCGAGCAGTATTCCTGGGACCTGTTCGATGAATATCTGCTCAAAAAGGCCTTTCCAAAGGGTATCCAGCGGGTTCGCGAACATCGCAGAGTTGGACACAAGACGGTGTTGATCACCGGTGCCCTCGACTTCATCGTCGCTCCCTTCGCACCGCTTTTCGACAAGATCATCGCCTGCGAAATGGTTGTTGACGAAGGCGGTCGGCTGACTGGCGAAGTACTCAAAGCTCCGCCTATCGGTGAAAACCGGGCCGCTATCCTGCTCGAATGCGCTGAAGAGTTCGGGATCGAACCCGCTAACACCATCGCCTATGCGGATTCAACATCTGATCTGCCGATGCTGGAAGCCGCCGGTCAAGCCGTCTGCGTAAACGGTGAAGCGAGGCTCTTGCAGATCGCAAAGAGGCGCGGCTGGCATACCGAAAACTGGGAAAAGGCGAAGGGCGGCTACCCGCTACACCTCCCGATTGGGGTCAAGAGATGAAGGCATTAACCGTCGAAGCTAAGCTCAGGAAGTTTGCCTTGGCCAAGGTTTTGTCGATGACGCCGAGCTCTGCTAGCGTCAAGTATGGTCCTTTGAACCTGGCAGACATAGATCCTAAGCGTCCACCAAATGGCGATTGGATCTCGGCCAAACCTCGGCTGAGCGGTATTTGCGGCTCGGACATAGCGACCGTACTCGGCTCAAGTTCTAGGTACTTTGAACCGCTTACAAGCTTCCCGTTCGTCCCCGGCCACGAAGTAGTAGCTGACGTGACACTCGAAGACGGATCAACATCACGCGTGGTATTGGAACCCGCCCTGACCTGCGCGACGAGGGGGCTACCGCCTTGTCGAATGTGTCAAGTGGGAGAAACGAACCGCTGCGAGTCGATCCTTCTTGGCGAAATCAAAAAAGGCATCCATACCGGTTACTGCTCCTCCACCGGGGGTGGCTGGTCCCAAGAATTCTTAGCCCATAAGATCCAGATACACACGATCCCCGAGTCGATGAGCGACAAGGACGCAGTAATGGTCGAACCCTTTGCTTGTGCGCTGCACAGCGCACTAAGGATAGACCTGAGCAGAGTCAACAGGGTGGCGGTGCTTGGCTCCGGGACGATAGGTCTGCTCACTACTGCGGCACTTAGATCTCTTTCAGCAGATATCGAGATAGTTGCGGTGGCAAAGTACTCGACGCAAAAAGCTGCGGCGAAGTCTCTGGGGGCCGATCAAGTCATCGAACCGTCGGTCTTCAACAGGACATCAAGGAGGAGCTCAGCATCGATGCGGGCGGGATCGTGGCAGAGCCACGGATTCGATGCCACATTTGATTGTGTCGGCAAGTCTGAGTCAATATCACAGTCGATCTCCGCTACCACTCCCGGTGGGAAGGTAGTGCTTGCTGGCATGCCCGCCATTTCAAGGGTCGACCTCGCACCGCTTTGGCATCGAGAAATTGAGCTCGTGGGAAGCTACGCCTACGGGAGCGAACCAGCAGGTGAGGCCGTGAGGGATCTGCTTGGTCGGTCTTCGGTCGCTATAGATGACTCCGGCAGGTTCCGCACCTTTGACCTCGCGATTGCACTTTCTCCGAAGCTGAGCCTCGGCAACCTCGTCACCCACACTTTTAGCCTCGATAACTACGAAGAGGCGATCAATCTAGCCGCTCAAGCGGGGGCGCGCGGAGCAATAAAAGTGGCGTTTGACCCCCGTAAAAAACGAGCCAGAGAACAGGAGAACAGATAATGAGCCCAAGACCTGGCTTTGTGCTGGAGATCGATCGGTCGACTCCGCCAACGCTGTTCTGGCACGGCGAAGGATTCCGGCTCGAAAAGCTCCCAGTAGGTTCCCGAGTGATCTATCCGCCGGAACCACTTGAGGGCATAAAAGACCCAAGAAGTGCTATCAGGGAAGCCCTCGACAATCCAACGGGTGATTCAGGACCGCTAAGCGCCCTTTTGAAGCCGGACATGCGAGTTGCCGTCTGCTTTGACGACGTCTCGCTTCCTCTTCCTCAAATGCAGGCGCCAGACATTAGGCAGCTGATAATCGAAGAGGTGCTTGAGAGGCTCGCAATAGCAGGGGTCGAGGACGTCCGGCTAATCGCAGCCCTGGCCCTGCATCGAAGGATGACAGACTCAGAATTAGAGCACGCTTTGGGCAAGAGGGTCTACGAAGCGACTAAGTCCGCCGGAATCTTGACGCAACACGACGCCGAAGACAGAGACAATCTGCTATTTATCGGCAAGACCGAACAGGGTGAAGAGGTTGAGCTAAACAAGTACGCCGCCACTTCAGACCTAATTATCTACGTCAACATAAATCTGGTTTCAATGGACGGGGGCCACAAGTCGGTTGCCACCGGCCTCGCAAGCTATCGCTCCCTTCGCCACCACCACAACGTCAAGACTATGGTTCATTCCAAATCATTCATGGATCGCGACAACTCAGAGCTACACAGCTCCAACTGGCGAATGGGAAAGTTGATCAAAGATAGCGGCATCAAGATCTATCAGATCGAAACCACCCTCAATACCAACACCTTCCCATCGCAGTTCTCCTTCTTGCAAAAGAGGGAGTGGGAGTGGGGGCTAAAGGATAGGGCCAGCTTCCTAGCAGTTTCAGAGTCGCTAAAGTTGACACCACCATGGGCAGCAAGAAAGATTTTCCAAAACGTCAAATCTCCCTACGGATTGACCGGGGTGCACGCTGGAGAAGTCGAGGCGGTACACAAAAAGACCCTGGAAAACGTCTATAAGCAGCAGCAGGTAGACGTCTCTGGACAGACCGACATACTGACCATCGGCCTGCCGTTCATCGGCCCATACAACGTGAATTCGATCATGAATCCAATTCTGGTCCACTGCCTCGGGCTCGGGTACTTCTTCAACATGTACAAAGGAGCACCGCTCGTAAGAAAGGGTGGCGTGGTAATACTCTCCCACCCGACTCGTCCGGAGTTTGACCCCACCTTCCACCCGAGCTACATCGACTTCTTCGACCAAGTTCTGCCAGAGTCAACCGATCCTTTGGTAATTGAAAAGAAGTTTGAAGAGCGCTTCGCTACCGACCCATGGTACATCCACCTCTATCGTCACGGGCACGCATACCACGGCGTACATCCCTTCTACATGTGGTACTGGGGTGCACACGCCCTCGACCACCTCGGTGGGGTGATAATTTTAGGTGGCGATCCAAAAACCACTCGACGATTAGGTTATCAAAGCGCTTCAACTATGGCCGATGCCCTTGAAATCGCTTCGTCGATAGTAGGCAGGGACCCATCGGTCACCCACCTCCACTCACCACCGTTACTAATGGCTAACGTACATTGAGGCACAGATGAAGTTGATACGCCCAAATAGCAAAATTTCGCTGCTGCTCTCCAAGCCACAGAGACCGATCACATTAGATGAGCCGCCTACCAAATCGAAGCTTGGTTCTAACTACGACACTGGTTGGTCGCGTCGCTATGGCGTGCGCCTAATTCGGGCCATGCTGCTAGACGCAGTCGTGCGCCCGGGCGTCGAGATGATTGCGTCTCCTGAGATCAAAAACCAGGACCGCATCGACCATCTATCTGCTCCCGTTATCTTTGCAGCAAATCACTCGAGTCATCTCGACACGCCGGTCATGCTGTCAACTCTCCCCGCTAAGTTCAGGCACCGCTGCGTAGTGGGGGCTGGGGCAGACTACTTCTTCGACAAGCGGTGGAAGGCGATTCTGTGGTCAGGTGTATTATCCGCTATTCCGATCGAGAGATCAAAACCCTCCAGGAGGGCAGGAGAGCTGGCGGTAGACCTAGTCAAGGAGGGCTGGAATCTGCTGATATTTCCTGAGGGCGGGCGCACCCCTGACGGGCTTGGCCAGCAGCATAAAACCGGGGTTGCGCAGTTAGCTATTAGAACGAAGGCCCCGATTGTGCCGATATACCTCGAAGGCACCTACGAAATACTCAACAAGACGTCAAAACGCTTCAAGCCCGGCACGGTAACCGCCAGCTACGGTGCTCCGATCTACGCGAGCGATTCCGATGACCCAAGGGAGCTGACCAAAACGATCCAGGCAGCAATCGATCGGCTTGCAGACGAACTCCACAGTGATTTTCTATCCGCTGCTAGGCGTTCCGCCAAGGGGGAGACCCCGCCACTGGCCCCCGCAAGCCGCGGATGGATAGAGAAGTGGAACAGGGTTAGCTCTCTGTCACATAGCCGCAAACTTGATCGCTGGCCGACAAAGCTCTTCAATCGATAACAGCCGATTGCTACAACGTTGCAACTAGTCGACCAACCTAAGGCCACTAGGTGCGATCGAGCCAACCTGGGAAGTCAATTCCGTAACAAATACTGTTCGGTTCCCAGGGAAGATCGACTCGGAGTACAAAACCGGAAATCCACCTTCGTCGAAGGTAGTCCTCTCGCACTCCAAGGCAGGTGATCCAGGTGGAACACCGAGAAGTTTGGCGTCCCCTTCGGGCATCGCCACGGCCGCTATCGTCTGGGTCGCATAGGTCAGTGGCCTCTTCAAGCCGTCGCTTTCCGAGAGGAGTTGATAGAAAGACTTCTCCTCGTAATCCCTCAGCGAGAAACTTTCTCCGAGAAATGCAGGTACCCAAACGGTAACTCGAGCAAATGGGACCCCATCGGCTAGATTCAACCTTGCGACTTCGAGTAGGTCTTCGCCCCCCAACACTTCGAGAATTCTCCCGGTGGGAGTAATTCTCCTCGAGGTAAGGATCTTGCGCCTAGCGATGACGCCAATCTCGTCTAGCTGGTCTTCTATCGTCGCAAATCGTCCGAGAGTCTGAGCCAATGGCTTGAAGACCACATACCACCCGAATCCCTGCCTGGATTCGACTAGGCCCTCTTTTCGAAGGAGCTCGAGGCCTTTTCTCACAGTGATTCGACTCGCCTCGTATGTTCGCGATAGAGTCGCCTCAGAGGGCAAAAGCTCTGCAGACCCCAGGCTCCCCTCGGAGATCTGGCGCCTTAGATCATTTGCGATAGTTATATATCTTGGGTCCCGAACCTGTCTTATACTTGTATTATATACCTGGGATCTGTCATAATTGCAAATGCAGCCTTCTAGAAGTATCGGTGAAAGGAATATCAGATGGGAAAGGTCAGTTCGGGAACTCCGGTAGAGCTGGTTAAAGGAGCCTACAAGAAGTTCGATACAGCAACCGAAATTGCTCGAAAGCGTCTTGGTAGGCCACTGACGCTCGCCGAGAAGATATTCATCTCACACCTTGCTGATCCGGAGAATCAGTCCTTGGAGAGGGGTGTCGCCTACGCCGAGTTGTACCCAGACCGGGTTGCTATGCAGGATGCTACGGCCCAGATGGCCCTTCTGCAGTTCTCTACCGCCGGGCTCAAGCAAGTTGCGGTCCCTTCCACGGTCCACTGCGACCACCTGATTCAGGCGCAATTCGGGGCTAGCACTGACCTAGAATCGGCCGAGGTCACCAACAAAGAGGTCTACGACTTTCTGCGGACTATCTCCGCAAAGTATGGAATTGGCTTTTGGAAGCCCGGCTCCGGCATAATCCACCAGGTCGTTATCGAGCAGTACGCCTTTCCTGGCGGAATGATGATCGGCACCGATAGCCACACCCCGAATGCTGGCGGTCTAGGGATGATCGCAATCGGAGTCGGTGGGGCTGATGCAGTCGACGTGATGGTCGGATCCACCTTCGGAGTTCGCTATCCAAAGCTCATCGGGATAAACCTCAAGGGATCACTAAAGGGCTGGACCGCTCCGAAGGACATCATCTTGAAGGTCGCAGAAATTCTGACGGTCAAAGGGGGTACCGGTGCGATTGTCGAGTACTTCGGAGAGGGCGCCCGTTCAATCTCAGCGACCGGGAAAGCGACAATCTGCAACATGGGTGCGGAAATCGGAGCAACCTGTTCCCTATTCCCCTACGACAGCCACGCAGCTGCATACCTGAAGTCCACCCAGCGAGAAGAGATCGCAGATCTTGCCGAGCAGAACGCACATCACCTACAGGCCGACCCTGAGGTAGAGAAGAATCCGGAACAATACTTTGACCGGGTCATCGAGATCGACCTAGATACCTTAGAGCCACATATCGTCGGCCCACATACCCCAGATCTGGCACGGCCCGTTTCGAAGATGGGCTCCGATGCCAAAGAAAACTCATGGCCAACCAAGCTCTCCTCCTGCCTGGTCGGATCGTGCACAAACTCGTCCTACGAGGACATCACCAAGGCTGCAAACGTTGCGCGCCAGGCCGCCGCTAAGGGTCTAATGGCTAAGGTGCCGTTGTTAATCACTCCGGGATCTGAGCGGGTAAGGGCGACCATTGAGAGAGATGGGCTCCTCCAGGACCTCGAAGCGATCGGGGCAGTCGTGCTCGCCAACGCCTGTGGTCCATGTATCGGCCAGTGGAAGAGGGACGACATAAAAGAGGGCGAATCGAACTCGATTCTCAGCTCATATAACAGAAACTTTCCAAAGCGCAATGACGGGAACGCAGCGACCCTCTCCTTTATCGGATCTCCCGAGATCGTCGTAGCCTACGCTTTGGCGGGAACGCTGGACTTCAACCCGCTAACCGATGAAGTCGACGGATTCAAACTCGACGCTCCGACCGGAGAGGAGCTCCCAGCTAAAGGTTTCGAATCTGGAGAATCGGGATTCATCTCCCCCCCGGAAGACGGCTCAACGGTCGAGGTTGCGGTCGATCCGAACTCCGAGCGGATTCACCTGTTGGAGCCATTCCCTGCCTGGAACGGAAAGGACTTCGACGGACTAGTAGTCCTGATGAAGGCGGTGGGCAAGTGCACAACCGACCATATATCGGCTGCGGGGCCATGGCTACGCTACCGGGGTCACCTACGCAATATCTCGAAGAACCTCTTCTTGGGCGTGGTAAATGCATTCGGTTCCAAGCCGGGAACTGGCTACTGCCAGCTGCATAATCAGGAGGAATCTCTTCCGGACATCGCCGAGCACTACCGGGCTGCTGGAGTCGCTTGGGTGGCAATTGGAGACGAGAACTATGGAGAGGGGTCCTCGAGGGAACATGCCGCGATGGAGCCAAGATACGCCGGGGCAAAGGTAATCCTGGTCCGGTCGTTTGCTAGGATCCATGAGACCAACCTCAAAAAGCAGGGTGTTCTCCCGCTGACCTTCAAAGATCCAGCCAGCTATGAGCTCATCGGCAGGGATGACAAGATAAATGTTCTAGGCCTTGCATCCCTCGAGCCGGGCAAAGCGGTCCAGTGTCAAGTAGTCCACCCCGACGGATCAACGGTCAATTTCGAGGCTACACACACCATGTCTGCCGAGCATATCGATTGGTTCAAATCAGGCGGGGCACTTAATGTGATCCGTAGGAACATGGCCAGCTGACCCAGCCAAAACAGCTTGGCAAAACTTAGGGGCCTGGGGGGATATATCTCTTCCCCCCAGGCCCCTCGATTTAGCAGCTTGAATTAGAAACTCGTCCCTTGGTCTGCTAGCGAATTATCGCTTGTGTCCCTTCAGACCAGATAGGACACTGTTGCGGAGATTCGTCTTGTGCGCCTTCAATGCAGCACTTACCCTCTCTTGATGCAGTTGCCTAGCCAATCTTGAGAGTGAGCGATCCGGAATCGTAGGCAGGTCACCGAATACTCCTCGAAGCATGTAGTCGGCGAGTTCGCCGTTTCTAGCCAAAACAGGTCCGTGCATATAGGTTGCTATGACATTTTTATAACGAACTCCGTCTGTCTTGGCGATCCTCGAATTTCCGACGCCGGCTACCACTTTGGAAAACGGGCTAGCATCCGGACCCAAATGAGTGGAACTGCCATGATTTTCGTAACCAACTAACAGTTCATCTCCCCCATCAAGTTCTGCACTGACGAGGAGCTCGCCCACAGCCCTAGCGCCTGGCATCTTCACTGAACGGCAATCTAGAATGCCTAAACCCGGAACCTCGTTGCCTTCGGAATCTACGAAGTATTCTCCGAAAATTTGTAGGCCAGCACAGACCGCCAGCACGTAGGAACCAGCTTCGACAGCACGGTGCAAAGCCCTCGATCTGCTCAGGATCTTAGAAGCCTCAACTTGTGGGGAATCTTCTCCCCCGCCCACCAAATAGATATCGGCGCCTTGGGGAAGTGGATCGGACGACCTAACCTCCAGGTTGGTTGCGGCGATTCCCCTGAGTTTCAGCCTTGCAGCAAGAACCTTTGCATTACCACCATCACCATACGTCCCCAAAAGATCAGGAAAAACTGTCACGATCGAGACTGCATCGCTCACTACTTGCTCCCTTTAGACAAAAATCCACCGACCCAGTAGAGGGCTCTGGCAATCCCAGCAGTTGAGCCGCTTCTCTCGAGGTCCTTACGTATCCGTTGGAAACAGGTGTAATTAGCGAGCACGACGACGTCCTTGTTTCTCTTTGAAGCCACGACGATCGCCGAGTAGGCGTCGGGAACTAGTAAAGCCTCAACCTCGGCATAGCGCAGTCGGAGGGCCATATCGGTTGCTCTCTCTCCGCAGACGACAACCGAATGTCCAGCAAAAATCTCAAATGGGACGTCCCAGATCCAGGAGGGGTCTTTCCCATCGGCGAACTTTGCGTTGAGACCAATCACAATTGCCCGATCCTTCACCCAAGAATCGACCATGGCTATCAGCTCGACCCACCCTGCGGGATTCTTTGCAAGGGTCAGCATCACGCTGCCGTCGGCCCATGGAAGCGGATAGCTCTGAAATCTCCCACTTACCGAGACAACCCCCGCCATCCCGTTCTTTGAGATTTCCGGCGCAACTCCAACGCAAGCGCACCCAGCAAGGGCCATCAATGAATTTCGGATATTGAACGAACCGGGGATATTTAGCTCTAAAGCGATATTTCCGGTTGGTGAGGTAACGACCAAATCACCACTGAGCTGCCAGGTAACCTCTGGCCTTTGAAATCCACAGTGACATTGCCAGCTACCTCCGGAGAATGTAATGCGCCCGGTGCAGACGGGACAGCCCGAAGAATCCTCGGTCCAGGAAATTCCCCCCGCCACCCAGGTAACGTCTGGAACCTCCGAAGCGGCGAATACGACCAACGGGTCGTCGGCGTTTGCGACCACTTTTACTCCCGGGAGTTCGCTTAAAAGCGACTTCCACCTTGCCGCTATTTTCCTTACCTCCTGGGTCCTATCCAGCTGATCCCGAGACAGATTTAGCAGAATGATCGCTTTTGGTTTAATGGCCCTAGCCACCGGAGTCAAGTAGATCTCGTCGACCTCTAGAGCGGCAAAACGTGCCATAGAATGTGTTCCAGACCCGTCGATGAGCGCCGACACAACTCCGCCGGTCATATTCGAACCCCCTACATTGGTGACGGTGTGTCCCGACCGCTCTAGTCCAGACGCCAGGAGAGCCGTCGTAGTGGTCTTTCCGTTAGTTCCGCTGACTAATACGACGTCGATGGTTCTCACGAGTTCAGAGAGGATCTCCGGGTCAATCTTCAATGCAATCTTGCCGGGGAGCGACTGACCCTGACCAAGCTTAAAAGAACGGAGGGCTCCGGCAGAAGCTCGAGCCGCGAGGAGGGCCAGCTGCTTTCTGATCAACCTCTGGGAGGTAGACCAGAAAGATTTTCGGATTTCAGTATCAGACATCGCATCTGCCTCACGCATAGGGGTATCGGCGCTCCAAAAAAGACAAGCCTAAGAGGAGTTCGTCCCAGATAACGTAATTGCAAACCCGCACTAAGCCCACTCCTGCTCGATTTATCAGAAGAAATGAAACTTTGCCGTTAAACACGAAGGAGTTGGCGGGGGGGATGCCAACTCCTTCGAAATGTCCAGATTGAGGGGGGATTCAATCTGCTGTTAACCATTATCGTCGGAATCGGAGCGCGAGTTTCCACCTACGGTGCGATATTCTCTATCTGTTAATTAGATAAGGGGACACATGGACATTCGCCAATTGCGTTCGATGGTCGCGGTAATGGACTATGGGGGCTTCTCCGCCGCCGCAGCGGCCCTAGGAACGGTTCAATCCAACGTATCGACTCATCTATCCAAGCTCGAAGCAGAGGTCGGATTCATCCTGATAGACCGCCGCACCGGGGTCCCAACAGAGGAGGGTGCCCTGGTAGCAAACAGGGCAAGGCGGCTCCTCGCCGAACTCGAAGCTATTAAATCTGACCTTTCAGCGATGGCCGGAGATCTTCACGGCCGAGTGAGGATCGGGATGATCGGTACGACGGCAAGGTGGATGATTCCACTACTTGTCCCACGGACCCAAGATGCCCACCCCAACATCCGACTCGAGATCTCAGAAGGAACATCCTCCTCACTTCAAAACAGGCTTAACGTCGGCCGGGTCGAACTTGCCCTAATTAATAGGCCAATAGGAGCGAGCGAACTCGAATTTCATCCGCTATTCGACGAATCCTTGGTTCTGCTAGTCGACAAGTCCCACCGCTTGGCGAGTGCTAACGAAATTTCTGTCGCTGACTTGGCGAACGTTAAGCTGGTCATTCCTCCCAAGGGAACGGGCTTTCGTGACGAGTTAGATGCGGTCGCCGCGACCCACGGGGTTAAGATCGCTTCAAAGGCCGAAGTCGACGGGCTCAGGCTCATCGCCGCACTTGCTATGGATGGCTTTGGACCGGCGATCCTGCCCAGCTCATCAATACCTGAACACCAGATGGATCACCTCAAATCGATTGCGATCAAGGATCTTGCGCCCCGCAGAATAGGCTTCGCACGGCTGGCAAAGTCGCTAGATTCGGCTGCGTCGAGGGCCGTGGCCGAGATACTTACCCAAATCGGATCGCTGAGTACTACAGCAGCGCCTTCGGGGATTACCTTTCTTCAATCAAATTAGCTCCGAAAAGTCACCTTTTCGGAGGGACTATCGGTCAGCAGCCTCTAACATTTGCAATGCTACTAATCAGTAACTAAACGCTAAGGAGACGTCTAAATGGGTCAGGCCTGCGAAGGACGCGTCGTAATTGTCACTGGTTCTGGTCGAGGAATCGGCCGAGCCCATGCATTGGAATTTGCCCGTCAAGGGGCATCTGTTGTGGTTAATGACCTGGGAGCAGAAGTGGACGGATCCGGATCCGGATCCGGGCCCGCCGGTGAAGTAGTCGAAGAGATCCGGGCGATGGGCGGCATGGCGGTAGCCAACGGCGACGACGTGTCCGACTGGGAAGGCGCCCAGAAATTGGTAAACACCGCGATCGAGTCATTTGGGAAACTCGATGTAGTCGTGAATAATGCGGGCATACTCCGTGACCGAATGATCATCAACATGACCGATGCCGAATGGGACGCCGTGATCAGAGTCCACTTGAGGAGTACTTTCTCCATGACCAGATGGGCGGCGACCTATTGGCGGGAGCAGACCAAGGCTGGAATCGAAGTCGATGCACGAGTGATAAATACAGCCTCCTCGTCTGGAATCTATGGCAACGTTGGACAGGCTAACTACGGAGCCGCAAAAGCGGGTATCGCCTCATTCACGATCATCGCTTCACAAGAACTCGCCCGCTACGGAGCGACCGTGAATGCCATTGCGCCCGTCGCATTGACAAGAATGACCGAAAATCTCGGCATCTTCAGCCACGAAGAAGACCCAGGTAAGTTCGATCCCTTTGCGCCGGAAAACGTATCACCCTTAGTCGTCTGGCTTGGGTCGGCAGCGTCCAAA
>JABEUM010000125.1 GCA_013044475.1 Acidimicrobiaceae bacterium
CAATTGACCCCATCTACGTTGGAACCTCCAAGTCCGTCGTAGGATTGTCTCAGCAATCTAAGCAGGATGAATGCACCGCATCGCGACCATCTATCAGCCCACTTACGCACATAGTCCGACACCATTTATTCGCCGAAGCGGTCATCAGTTCTTTCCATGTCGAACATAGAGTCGATCTTTCTACCAGACCCGGACCTCCCACATAAATGCCCCACAGAGACTTGAGGTGCCGGGGCTTTGACTTGGTCATGGCTCTCCCGACACTGGTAGCTTGGATTGGAGATATTCAACATTTAGCGAGACCGGACCAGCACGCTAGTTCAACTACGAAAGTCGAGGATTCAACCTATGGCATCGGATGGAGAAATTGGGGTCGGGCGGGAGCTAGGCGACCCGTTGGCATCGCTTCCCTCGGGATTCCGCGATATCGTGAAGTTCTCCTTGGGTCTAGTCGAGAAGGGCCTCACCGAGACGATCGATCTTGCATCGAAGCTTGAGTCGTCGCGCTCACTGGACGACTTCGAAGAAAAGAGCAAGCAGTTCACCGACCCAGCCTGGAAACTCAATCCGTACTTTGCAGCTACCAAATACGCTTACAGATCCACCAAGCGAC
Organism: Acidimicrobiaceae bacterium; assembly: GCA_013044475.1. Classification (GTDB taxonomy): domain Bacteria; phylum Actinomycetota; class Acidimicrobiia; order Acidimicrobiales; family Acidimicrobiaceae; genus JABEUN01. Next base: position 614 of record JABEUM010000125.1, read on the forward strand.
TTTCTGAACGCTTAGTGGCCGATATGGGGCTCGCCCCGAACCAGAGAAACCAGGCCGACCTTGCATTAAGTGTCTTCTTCGGTGCCCTATCTCCAAACAACTTCCTGCTCACAAACCCCACTGCCATTCGTAAGGCGTTCGAAACCGGCGGACTGAGCTTGCTATCGGGAGCTCGCAACTTTATCGATGACCTCCTTCACAATGGTGGACTCCCAAGCCAAGTCGACAAGCGACCCTTCAAAATAGGAATGAATCTGGCTGCAACTCCTTCAAAAGTAGTATTCAAAAACGAACTTATCGAGCTTCTGCAGTATCTGCCACAGACCGAGGAGGTTTACGCCACCCCGCTGCTAGCCAGCCCCCCGTGGATTAATAAGTACTACATAATGGATCTCGCTCCCGATAGGAGCTTGATTGAATGGGCGGTTCGAGCCGGACATACTTCGTTTGCTATTAGTTATAGGAACCCGACATCGGATATGAGCAACTACAGCCTCTTTGACTATCTTCAGAAAGGTCCTTTAGCTGCCATCGAGGCGATCTCTGAGATTACAGGCTCGGGCAAGGTCGACCTCCTCGCCCTCTGCCTTGGTGGGACCCTCGCCACGGCAACGGCCGCGTACTTCGAAGCGATCGGCGACAAGCGAATTGGCACGCTCACGTTGCTGAATACTTTGCTGGACTTTAGTGATCCAGGCCTCCTCGGAGCCTTTGCCGACCAAGGTGGAGTGGCGCGGCTTGAAAAGATGATGGCCGGTGTCGGCTACTTGGACGGGAGATACATGGCCCGAACATTCAACCTTCTAAGACCATCAGACATGATCTTCAACTACATAGGGCCAAACTGGCTGATGGGTGAGAGGCCACCGGCTTTTGACGTCTTGGTATGGAACGGCGATTACACCAGAATGCCTGCGAAAATGCATTCCGAATACCTAGAGACGTGTTATCTGAAGAACGAGTTCGCAAAGGATGAGTGGAGCCTCGGAGGGATACCGATTCATCCGAAGAAAGTGCAGTGCGATACCTACGTGCTATCCGCCCAGAATGATCACATAGTCCCTTGGAGATCCGCATATTCAGCGACACGCCTGCTAGGTGGAGAGGTCCGATTCGTAGTCAGCAACGGTGGTCACATAGCCGGAGTAGTGAACCCACCTTCTGCTAAAGCTTGGTATCTCGCCTCGAACTCTCTTCCACCGGCGGCAGATCACTGGATGCAAAGTGCCGTAAAACATCAGGAGTCATGGTGGCAGGACTGGGCAGAGTGGGCATCTACGAGATCTGGACCGCTGACGACTCCTCCATCACTGGGTTCCAAAATCCATCCGATTCTAGGTGACGGTCCAGGTGAGTACGTAATGGAAGGATAGGGCGGGATTCTGCAGATCATGAAGACCGGGCCGCTGCACTTAGCAACCTCTCAATCTCCAATTTGGAGGAAAAAGATTCGGTTGCTCTTATCCGTGATCACTTTTGGAATCGTTGTGGCAAGTTGCACATCCGGTGCTTCGCCCGCGCCTACCGGACCCAGAAATAAACTCCAGGCGCCGGTACCAATCGAGCTTGGCTCCAAAACAACTAGCTCATTCTTTGCGGGATCGGTACCGGTCCAGCCAATCAATCTCATCGCCTTTATTAGTCAGAGCACCCTTTACGCTTCGAGTCTGACCGGAAACAACTCCCTTTTTTATGTCTCGGGCAACGGCGGAATCAACTGGGAAGAGCAATCAACTGTTCCCGGCCAAATAGTTGCACTTGATTTCATAAACGCAACTGATGGATACGCTCTGTCAGAACCCGGGTCCGGCGGCGCAATAGGGGCACTTTATGCAACTATGGACGGTGGCCGGAGTTGGAAGTTGGCCTCAAATGGCGAATTCTTTGCGATAAATTTCACGTCACCAACCGCCGGTATCGCTCTAGTCTCGAATAACCCACTCGGCACAGCACGTGTTGTATCTACGACCGACGGCGGCCTTACTTGGCGACCTCTCAGTGGACAGACTTTTCCTTCGGTCAACGGCATTCTCAGCTTTACCAGTCCACAAGTTGGCTGGATGGCCACTGCTTCAGAGCCGGGCGCCGGCTCCGAAACGAAGTCGCTCTATGAGACGACAAATGGCGGCATCACCTGGGCAATCCGCTCCTCCACCGCCATACCTTCCAGTTCGAGCAGCGGGAACCCGCCAAATACGGGCCTACCGATGGGAGGATATTTGTCCTCACTCAAATTCACGAGTGCCACCACCGGATACATCGGTCTTGATCGTGGAGCGGTGATTCGCACTACAGACTCCGGATTGAAGTGGTCGTGTTACGCATTATGTGACCAACAAGATCATTTCGTCTCCTCTTTGGGCGTCTCAGCGGGAAAATTGACCTCGCTGCTTGACAACGGAACGCTACTCGACAGGGTTGGGCGATCGACGGTTTGGAAACAGGTATTCCCGGCACGTCAGTTCCAGCAGTTAGTCGCCACAAAAACTGGAATCGCTGCCCTTTCGAGCAATGGACACGTTTACTTTTACGGAAAACACTTCTCTCAAACTGCCTCTTTGAAAACCCCAAACGGGACGGTGGGCATACTTGAAGACAAAGGTTTACTTCTGGCGTATACCGCCGATGCAATCGATCTTCTCTCGATAAACAAAGCACCTGCCACGCTATCCAAACTCAAATTGGACAATTTCTCCATGCTCTCTGTGGGTCCGAACGGAAGCGTCCTTGGCGTCGAGTATTTGAACTCTAATCCGATGAAGAGATGGGTAGTGGAGTCTGAAAATCTAGGTCGGACCTGGACGAGACTACCTACTGGACCGATTAGGCCAGTCATGGTAGCAGACAGCATCGCCTACGGTCTTGTGTTGTTCGGCAATACGATTGGGAGTCCACCAACGACCTTTGCTGCAAAGCCTGGCTTCTACTTAACCACCACCTTCCTCTATCAATCCAAAGATAGAGGTAGGCACTGGATTCGGATCAAAACCGGACCGGTCCAGTCTGCCGGTGGACTCTCACTAGCTAGCAACGGCGAAGTCGCAATCTGGTGGGACCAAACCCTCCTACTTCGAGCAAATCCCACCGGATCATTCCGCTCATTCCAACTCCCGTCCTACTTAGCGACCCCCTCATCTATATCAGTACTACCGAACGGAACCCTCCTCCTTACCTCCGATGGCACGGTCTACGATTCACAGGACGGCGGACTGGACTGGGGCACACTTTTCCTGAGCTAATACGACTTAGTAGGTACTTACGACGTAGGCACCTTCTAGCTAGATCTGTTTCGCTTTGGTAGTCTTCTCGGCCATGGTTAGCCGGCACTCATCGAGTGATCGACAAGCAGGACTTGCCGGCTCCCAAACAACTAAGTCACCCGATCTGCTACTCGGAACCGATCAGGACATACAACAGCCTCGCCACATTAAACGAAAGGGGTGAGGATGCTTAAAGCGGGGCTTCCGGCCAGCCCCAACTGGCCGCTGGGGTCGCAGTCAACCGAATTACGGGGTTCGCTCCGACCCTGTGTCAAGGGACATTTAAACCTGCACGCTGGCGGACACGTTAACTGCACGC
>JABEUM010000126.1 GCA_013044475.1 Acidimicrobiaceae bacterium
ATGAAGTCCGAGACGAGAACCTTGTAAAAGGTGCATCATAATGAGTGGACTCACTATTGATCACTCAGATGCAACGGTTGCGAAGAGCTCGCCGCGCTCGTCATTAACCGCACGACTACTCATGACCAGTCGGTGCGGTCGATCGACCTCGTAGTACTCACCATTCAATGAGCGCATGAATCGAGCATCGGAGGAGTCGTCGGGCCACTTAATCGCGATCCGGTACGTCCCGCCAACGCGAAGGTCCACCTCAGCAGAGGGGCAGGCAAAGCCCTTTGGCCACCACCAGTGAGTCAACTGCAACGGATCCGTAAAGGCATCAAAGACGCTCTCAGGCGAAGCAGCAAACGTGCGTTCGATAACGAGTTCCTTGACGGCTACTGCCGACTGGACGTCAACAGGTGTGCGAATCTCAGACATGTTAATTCCCAGGCGAGGCTTCAATTGACTGAGCAAGATGGAAATCGAGGCGATCTGACCATTCCGTACGCGCTCGGTGAAGCCATTCGTCCACCGGGACCAGTCCCTCGATCCGAAATCGCGCGGGGCGCCGCTGTCCATCGCGAGTGCGACTGATCAGGCCAGCGCGTTCCAAGACGATGAGGTGCTTCGTTACAGCTGGCTGCGTCAAAGTGAAGGCCGAGGTGATCTCTACAACGCTCGCGTCACCCGTCGCGAGCTGTTCAAGAATGGTCCGACGCGTTGAGTCGGCGAGGGCCAAAAACGTCAGACTCAGGGGATCACTTCTGTTCATATCACCTTTAGTTTATATAACTAGAAAGTAATATACAAGCTCCAACCCACAATAATCGCCTGCGCCGACGAGTCGAATTGCCTACCATCGTCACTGGACTTCCGGCGATTCTCATCAGGACGCTATCGCGAACCTTGACGGTGGACGTTGTGGGGTCGGCTCACCGCAATTGTTCTCGTAGCAAGTGCCAGGAGAACCTTCGGGGACGGTACCAAAACTTGGTGGTCTTGACGGGACAGTTGGTGAACTCTGGCGTGGACCGCGTACAGGGTTCTCATACGGATACTTTGGTGGAGATGAGGGGACTCGAACCCCTGACCCCCTGCGTGCAAAGCAGGTGCTCTACCAGCTGAGCTACATCCCCTGGTAAGTGTGAGTGGGGCTAGCTGGAATCGAACCAGCGACCTCAGCATTATCAGTGCTGCGCTCTAACCGACTGAGCTATAGCCCCCTGCGGATAAGTGAGACTAGCCGCCCTAAGTCGCTTTTGATGCCCCCGAACGTATATTTAGGCCAATACCACCTACAAGTTCAGCAACAAAATTAAAGATTCTGGCTGCTATTGCCGTGACGACAGAAGAAACTGCCACCAACACCACTAGAAATCCGACGCCTATCACTAAAACCTGAATCCCGTGCACCGCATAGTTGGTCGAGCCGGTAAGGGACTCTATCAAGTGATTCAGCTTATGAGTCAAACCGGCTGCGGCTGCCAGGTTCCAAAGCACTATTCCTGCTATCACAAATACAGATGCCATCAAGGAGTAGAAGATCAAAAATACCTTGAATACCGAAGCCGCACTCAAGCCAACTACATTGATCCTCTGAAATCCACCGCTTCCCGATGGAGCCTTAGGACGGGAAGTCGAAGCTGTTTTTTTTGCGCTTACCATCACTTAATGGTCCCCACCAGTCATCGAGAACTCCAAAGAGGCCATCGCCCCCTGAAATTCTACCTTTGTCCCGTTTCTGTCAATAGACAATTAGACCCCACAAACCATAAGCGTTGGCTTAGACACCTCAAACAGAATACCTCTTTAGGCTCCGTCGTCGTTATGTGCCGGAGTCAGCGCTACTGCGGAGACCTCTTGATCAGGGCCTAGATTGATCGTCTTCACCCCTGTGGCGTCTCTTCCTTGAACTGATATCTCGGCTGCACTGAGGCGAATCGTCACCGCTTGAGACGTAACGACCAGGATTTCCTCTTCTGCTCTTACGACCAAAGCGGCAACCAGAGTCCCCCTCTGCTCGGTGGTTCTCATTGCCCTAACCCCAGCTCCTCCCCTACCTTGCTGGGGAAATGCCGAAACCTTTGTCCTCTTTCCAAATCCCTTGGAGGTAACAAAGAGAACGTTGTCTCCTGGCCCGACCACCTCAGCAGAAACGACCACATCGGCGGGCTTGAGACGCATGCCTCGAACTCCCATAGAGTTTCTCCCGGTGGCTCGGACATCGTCGATGCTGAAGCGAATTCCCATTCCACCCTTGGAGAACATCGCTAGTTCGTCTCCCGACTTTGCGATAATGACCTTGACTAATTCGTCATTCTCCCGAAGACCGATGGCAATAAGCCCTTCTTTGCGAGACTTGTCATATTCGCCAATGGCGGTCCTCTTTACCAATCCTGATGAGGTGACAAAGACCAGATCACTGTCCGCAGGGAAGCTGCGAGTGTCAAGTATCGCCGCAACCGACTCTTCGGATTCGAGGGCCAAAAGATTTACTATAGCGGTCCCCCGGGCACTCCTCTCGAACATCGGTATCTCATGCGCCCTAATTCGATAGACCTTGCCTTTGGAGGTAAAGACGAGCAAGTAGGCGTGTGTAGTCGTCTGAATAACATGGGCCACGAGGTCTTCTTCTTTTACCTTGGCCCCCATGACCCCGCGTCCTCCGCGACCCTGAGTCTTGAAGCTGTTGTCAGATACGGACTTGATATAGCCCGACCTCGTCAGCATTACCACGACCGGCTCGTCCTCAATCAGATCCTCTTGCTCAAAGGCCCCGGGATCCGCTACTATCTGGGTTCTGCGAGCTTCAGAGAACTTCTCTTTGATCGCACCGAGTTCTTCCTTTAGCACCGCCCTGAGCTTCAGCGGATCCCCGAGGATCTCTTCAAGCTCTGAAATGGTCTTTTGAAGCTGCTCGAACTCGGCCTCTAGTTCCGAACGGCCAAGCCTCGTCAGTCTGCCCAATGTCATGTCTAAGATGTGGTTGGCCTGGATCTCAGAGAAGGAAAATGGTGCGGACATCAAGCCACTTCTCGCAGCGCCACGGTCATCTGAAGAACGAATGAGCTGGATGACTGCGTCGAGTCTGTCGATACAGCTGAGCAGTCCTTCGACTATATGCGCACGGTCCTTCGCCTTCTTTAGTCGATATTCAGAGCGCCTCGTAACCACTTCAATCTGGTGATCGACATAGGCGGTTAGCGCCTGAGCTAGATTTAGCACCCGCGGAATTCCGTCCACCAGCGCCAAGGTATTGACCCCGAAGCTCGTCTGCAACGGTGTGTGCTTGTAGAGATTGTTCAGCACGACGAGGGCATTTGCATCCCTTTTAAGCTCTACGACCAGCCGGACTTTGCGCCCCGCCGAGTCATCTTGGACATCCCTAATTCCATCGACGATCTTGTCTTTTACTAACTCGTCGATCTTCTTGGATATCTGCTCTACCGACGTCTGGTAGGGAAGCTCGCTTATTACTATTCTCGAACTGCCTTTAACCTCTTCGATCTCCGCTACCGCACGGAGCTTAACCGAACCCCTTCCAGTGAGATATGCATCCCTGATTCCACTCCTGCCTAGGATCTGGGCGCCGGTCGGAAAGTCTGGACCCTTGACGAAGTCCATCAACTTCTCCGGCGTAGCGTCGGCGTTGTCGATCAGGTAAACCGTTGCGTCGATCACCTCTTTGAGATTGTGAGGGGGAATGTTCGTAGCCATTCCTACCGCAATACCTTGGGATCCATTGACCAAAAGATTTGGAAATCTCGACGGAAGCACGGTTGGCTGGTTCTCGGTGCCGTCGTAGTTTGGCTCAAAATCTACTGTATTCTCGTCGATCCCCGCCATTAGCTCCATCGAGATAGCGGCAAGCTTGCACTCTGTATAGCGCGCTGCGGCCGGTCCTAAAGATGGATCTGGTGAGCCGAAATTCCCATGTCCATCGATGAGCGGGTGCCTCAAGCTGAAGTCTTGTACCATCCGGGCTAGTGCATCGTAGATCGCTGCGTCGCCGTGGGGGTGGAACTTACCCATCACGTCTCCAACGACCTTAGAACACTTCACATATGGTCGCTCTGGCCTAAGGCCTTCGGCGAACATGGAGTAGAGAATCCTCCTGTGAACCGGCTTCAGTCCGTCCCTAGCATCGGGCAGGGCCCTCGAGACTATGACTGACATCGAATACTCGATGAACGAGCGTTCCATCTCGTCTTGGATCTCTATGGGTTCAACGTCCTCCGGAAAGAGGGTTATTGGGGCATCTGGAGCCAACTTCTACCTTCCTCAACTACCTAATCTTGGGTAACAGCGGTTTATCTATCGAATTTCGGTTGTATTAGACGTCGAGGAATCTGACGTCTTTTGCATGAGTTTGGATAAAGCGCTTTCGCTGCTCGACGTCTTCACCCATCAAAACGGAGCAGATCTTGTCGGCTAGATCGGCCTGCTCAACGCTTACCTGCAGCAAGGAACGCTTCTGCCTATCCATCGTGGTATCTCGAAGTTCGTCAAAGTCCATCTCTCCAAGACCCTTTAGGCGCTGAAACTCTTTGGAATGATTCGGGTGATCCTCCAGAAATCTCCGCTTAGCCGCGTCGTCTTTGAGGTAGGTCTTGTCCTTACCGGTGACAGTTGAATAGAGCGGCGGCTGTGCTACGTATATGTTCCCAGCCTCGACCATTGGCATCATCTGTCTAAAGAAGAAGGTCAAAAGAAGTGTTCTGATGTGCGATCCGTCGACGTCTGCGTCTGCGAGAATGATCACTTTGTGATATCTGATCTTAGAGACGTCGAATTCGTCGCCGATGCCCGCTCCAATCGCGCTCACCAGCGCTTGTATCTCTAGATTGCCGAGCATCTTGTCCACTCGGGAACGTTCTACATTCAGGATCTTTCCCCTGATCGGAAGGATCGCCTGGGTCCTTGGGTCCCTCGCCTCCTTCGCCGATCCACCGGCGCTGTTTCCTTCAACGATAAATATCTCCGATTCCGAAGCATTACGAGAGGAACAGTCCACGAGCTTCCCGGGAAGACCGGCCCCTTCGAGGGCCGACTTTCGCCTTGTGAGGTCACGAGCCTTACGTGCTGCGAGTCGCGCTTGCGAGGCGAGGATTGCCTTTTGGACAATCTGTGTTGCCTCTTTAGGATTCTCCTCGAGCCATTCAGAGAGCTTCTCGTTGGTGGCCCTCTCGACCAGGGATCTGATCGAAGGGTTGCCCAACTTGGTCTTTGTCTGCCCCTCAAACTGCGGATTGGTCAGCTTGACCGCGACGATTGCCGTCATGCCTTCCCTGACGTCCTCACCGCTTAGGTTGTCATCCTTCTCTTTGATTAGGTTCTTGGCCCGACCATAGCGGTTGATGACGTTGGTTAGGGCTTTTTTGAAGCCCTCTGCGTGCATACCGCCCTCTTGGGTCGAGATTCCATTTGCGTAACTGTGTAGACCCTCGTTGTAAGCGGTATTCCATTGGAAAGCCACTTCGACTTCTTGGGACTCGCCGGCGGATGACTCTTTGACTTCGTAATAACCGACCTTTTTGAAAAGGGCCTCTTTCGGGGAGTTCAGGAACTTTACGAAGTCCACGATCCCGCCGTCAAACTTGTATTCGACCTTCTCTGAAGTCGGGTCTTTTTGGTCTTCAAAGACAATCTTGAGGCCCTTATTCAAATAAGCGATTATTTCGAGCCTCTCAAGCACCTTCGCCGCCTGGAATTCGATCTCTTCAAAGACCGTAGGATCTGGCCAGAAGGAAATAGAGGTACCACGCCTACCCCTTGGAGACGGCCCTACGTCCAAGAGCGGTCCCTCCGGCTCCCCGCCATTGGAAAAACTCATGCGATAGCGCCGCGATCCCCGATCAATCTCGAGATCTAGCTTGGAGGAGAGGGCGTTGACTACGCTAACCCCAACTCCATGGAGTCCACCCGATACCTGGTAGCCACCCGATCCGAACTTGCCGCCGGCATGAAGAACGGTCATCACTATCTCCGCTGCGGACTTCGTCGGGTCGCTCGAGTGTGGATCTACGGGGATTCCTCGCCCATTGTCGACGACCTTACATCCCCCGTCCTTCAAGAGGGTTACGTAGATCTCGTCACACTCTCCCGCCATCGCCTCGTCCACCGAGTTGTCGACGACTTCCCATATGAGATGGTGAAGTCCAGAAGGACCAGTCGACCCGATATACATTCCGGGCCGTTTCCTCACCGGCTCCAAACCATGGAGAACTGTTATGTCCTCCGCAGTGTAGTTTGACAACCCAGATTCACCGCGCGAACGCGGGTCGTTGGCACTCATAGCCATAAAGAAGACCTCACCAGATCAAGGGGCGGCAAAATCCCGAAAGAGCCCTAACGGACGACCTCTTGCCATTACGATTTACGTCTAAAGCCTAGTCGGAATTCCTACATTTTCGTCTGTGCTCTGATCAACAAAAATTAGCCCTGAACTGCATTGTTGGCTTTTAGTCGAAGCTTTAGTTTTAGTGGAGTTCCGTCTTGAGTGAGACGATTTTCGATCTGGGATCGCTTCATTCGAAAAAGGGTAAGTAACTGAACGCTAAAGACAGAAATTTCGACGGTTTCACCGGTCACTCTCTCGATGGCATATCCAGAAATAAACTGTTCACCAACGACGTCTTTGAGCACTTCAGAGACACTTTCATACTCAGACGAAGGTCTCACTTCTAACCAAGATTCGATCCTTTTAAGTGCGATTTGAATCGGCTTTAGATCACCCATCTAGTCGACCACCATTTACCGAAACCACCTTTGCTACTGTATCGACTCCCTCTGGAAGAGCAGTAGCGCTAAGGAGTATCTGCCCATCTGGAATGAGCTCCAGCAGACTCTTTGACCTATTTGCGTCTAACTCCGAAAGTATGTCGTCTAGCAGAACGATCGGGGTCTCCCTCGCCACCTCTTCAAGGAGCCGACACATCGCGGCTTTAATCACGTAAGAGATCGTCCGCTGCTCCCCCTGGGAAGCACACGCCCTAGCGGGCATTTTGGCCAGGACTACCTCAATGTCGTCTCGGTGTGGTCCGACAGAGGTAACCTGACGTCTCAGGTCATCCCTTCGGCTTACTAACAAGGCCTCTTTGAGCGGTCCAGAAAAGCTCGAAGAGTAGCCGATCTCTAGTGAGTCTCTCTTTTGGGAAAGTTTATGGTAGAGCTCCTGGGCTAAAGGTTCCAACCGGGCTAAAGCAGCGACCCTCCGTCTTATTAGCTCTGTACCAGCGACCGCTAATTTTTCATCCCAAACATCCAACGACCACTCGATCTCCTGCTGGTCTGAAAAAGTCGCTGATTTATATAAAGCCGAGCGGTGTCTTAAGATCTTGTCGACCTCATCTATAAGTACCGCAGATGATTTAGATGTCTGTATCAGAAAATCGTCGATGAGGGTTCTTCTGTTTCCTGGCGGACCTTTGACTAGCTGTAGGTCGTCTGGAGAGAACGAGACGATAGGTATTTCGCTCCTCAAATCAGAGATCTTCGCCGGTGGCTTCTTGTTGATAAGATGCCTGTCTTTTTGCGTTTTAGATATCGAAGCGTCGACATCGAGTCGCCGATCTTTTACGTGGATAACCCCATGGAGGATCGCCTGGTCTGATCCAGAATTCACGAGTACGTCTTTAGCTGATGTTCTAAAGGATGATCCGACACACAAATAGTAGACAGATTCCAAGAGGTTTGTTTTCCCTTGGCCGTTATCCCCGACTATCGCGGTGATTCCATCATTTGATGGAATGAAAAGTGTCTTGAGCCAATTGCGAAAGTTCTCCAGCTCAATCTGGATAACGCTTGCCAATTCTCCAGATCCGAAACTACTTGATCTTGATCGGCATCAAGAGGTACTGGAAGTCCTTCGAATTTGCATTTGATATACATGCCGGCCTATTTGGTTCGGAAAATTCAATGCTAACAACGTCGGTCACAACCGCCTCGACGCCCTCGATTAACAGCTCCGGATCGAAGGCAGTTACGAACTCTTCGCCTTCGAAATTAACCTCGATCTCCTCGGTAGCCTGGCCAACTTGGGGAATCTTTACCGAAAGCTCGAGCTGGGAACCACTGGCTTCCAGTCTTACGTGGGTCACGTCCCTCGATTCCCTGGCCATCCTCCTAAGCCTGCGCAGTGCGTCTAGAAGCGCCAACCGATCGGTCTGGACACGTATTGGATAGCTAGGTTGGAGAATCTGGCGATAGTCACGAAATCTCTCGTCAATGATCCTCGTCGTCAACCTCACACCAGCGACCTCGAAAATGGCTTCCTTCTTACCGATGCTGAGGGTAACGGTGTTGGCTGACCTTTGTGCCCCTTGGAAGATCTTCTCTAGCTCAGAAAGCGCCCTCGAAGGAACGATTATCTCTCCACCAGATTCGCCGGAGAATATCTCTAGACCCATGAGGTCCTTTATTGCCAGCCTGATCCCGTCAGTGGCGACCAGCCGTACTCCACCATCGATCGCCGAGAATAGCACCCCGGTGTACATTACGTCACGAGAATCGTCTTTAGAGGCGGCCCGTAGAACCTGCTTAATACCCTCCCGAAAATCTTCGTCACTTATCGCCGCGGTATCGATAGTTGGTGCCTTGATGATTGGGGGATCGATATCAGGATGTACAAAAACCTTGAACTCGCTTCGCCCAACTGAGAAGTTAGCAATCGAATCATCGGCGGAAAACTCTACGGCCCCGTCTGGAAGGGACTTGACTAGATCGACCGTCGGCGACATCGGAACGACGCTAACCCCCTCTTCTATCGAAGCCACCTCTATGGTTGCCTCGATAGTCAGGTCGGTATCGCGCCCGATAAACCTCAAGTTATGCCCGATAAGTTCTAGCTTGACCGTTCCTGCAGAGCTCTGACGAGCATTTGCTCTCGATGCTGCACTCAAACCTTCGAAGAGGGCAACTTTGTCACAACGAAACCTCACTAGAACTCCTCTTGTATATATAAATGGAAGTAGTTGTAATAGGTCCTGTGGATTGTGGAAAAGCTAGGACAAGTCCAGCTCAAGCTCATTTTGTTCTCCACAGTTTGTCCACTTTAGTTCACAGGGGCTTATCGTGCACTACTTTGGCCTGTGTATGGCCTGGGTATAACTTATTAAGTTTTGCGAGCATTTCAACAGTCATCGCTTTGATGTCCACAGGTTGTTCCACAGGCTTAGCCCCAAGTCGGGTATCTTTTATCGATTCCTCTGGTTCTAGAGCCATCACTTAAGCCCCCTGTGCTGACCTAATGAGTTGCTCTAACTCTGTTACCTGCTGGTATATCTCACGATGCTCACCCATAAGCCGTTCAATTTTATCGACAGCGTGCATCACTGTTGTATGGTCCCTGCCGCCAAACTCTTTTCCGATGGCCGGGAAGCTTAGATCCGTCATCTCCCTAAATACGTACATCGCTATCTGCCTAGCGGTGACTATCGGTTTTTTCCTTGAAGAATCCATAAGGGCGAAGACTGAGCAGTTGAAGTATTTTGACGTCTGATCGAGGATTATCTTTGGGGTGATTATCGAATCTCTCTCCCGCCCATCTATGTCTGAGAGGATCTCCTTGGCAAGGGTTATGTCTATCGGTGACTTATTCAAAGACGAGTAGGCGGATACCCTTATGAGGGCGCCCTCTAGCTCCCTTATATTGTCACGAACGTTGGAGGCTATAAATTCAGCTACGTCGTCGGGGAGATCGTAATGATTTTCGTCTGCCTTCTTCCTTAGAATTGCCAGACGAGTTTCTATCTCCGGTGGTTGAACGTCGGTAGTGAGCCCGGAGAGAAATCTGCTCTTAAGTCGATCTTCGAGGGTGGAAAGCGCTTTAGGTGGTCGGTCAGAGGTGATTACGATCTGTCCTTTGGCGGCATAGAGCGAGTTGAATGTGTGGAAGAACTCCTCTTGCAAGGACTCTCGGCTCTCCAAGAATTGTACGTCGTCAACTAACAAGATGTCACACTCGCGGTATTTGCGTTTGAATGACGTAGTCGAGTTCTTTCGAATCGCGTCGACAAATTCGTTCAAGAAGGTCTCGGTGGAGACGTATCTGACGCCGAGGTGGGGGTAGTTCTCAGCTACATAGTTTCCTATGGCGTGCAGAAGGTGGGTCTTCCCTAGGCCAGCGTCACCATGGATAAAGAGCGGATTGTACGACTGAGCGGGTTGTTCAGCGACACTAAGTGCGGCGGCGTGGGCGAAGCGATTTGAAGCACCGATGACAAAGGAGTCAAAGCTGTACCGAGGATCTACTCCAATGGAGATTCCCTTTGGTGAAGGGGATCTGCTTGGGTCACTGGGGAACATCGAGTCGTAAGAGGCCGCCTTAGTCCCCTTTCGTGTGGCAGATGAGCTTCTGGAAGGTACAGGATAGCCCGATGTTATACCAGAAGTGGTCGTTGGGGAGGTCGCAGCGGTAAAACCGGAATCAGTTGCAAAATGGCTCTCGCTTCTTGGAGTGCTGGTAAGCGATACTGTAAGGTCCTCTCCGGTCAGCTCTTGGATCACCTCCTCCAAAAGCTCTAAGTACTTCTGATTGACCCGTTCTTTGATCAACATGTTTGGAGTGTTCAAGGTTAGAGTTCTTGCGTCCAAAGAGATCGGTTCGATTCCGGCGAAAGTAGTCCTGAAGGTGGAGTCGCCTACGTGAGATCTCAGCACGTCGGCACAAGTTATCCACAGATCCGTAACGTTTTGCATCCAATCCATCCCCAAAGAGTTATCTTTTCCACAGAGTTATCCACAAATGCAGCCAGCGTTCACCAAAGGTTTGCGCCAGCGACTCCCCCGATGTGGTATTCGAAAAAGATCAGATATGAAAGGTAGCGCAAACTGGTAGGTAATATTGCCGGGTTTAGGAAACTTTTTTGAAATTCTTTTTCCAGGAATTAAATACCGCTGTGACCTGGGAGTATGTGAATCTCTAGTTATTTAGAGATCATAAGAATTTTATGCGTTGTTCTAATTACAATTACACAAATGTAAGCCTTTATAACCCTGCTATTTAGAGCTATGGCATCAATTGGTTAGTTGCTATTGAAGTAATTATCGAGGGTTGAGAGTGTCTCTGAGGTTTATCCTTACCCTTCGATCCTAGCCGGCAGAAGCCACGACGCTTAGCCGTGAGACATCGGTTAGACTGTTACAGTTTGGCGGCGTATGGCCGCGCCCATGTTTTATACAAGGAGAAGTCGTGAAGAGGACGTTTCAGCCGAATAATAGAAGAAGGGCCCGTAAGCACGGCTTTAGATCGAGGATGGCTACCAAAGCCGGCAGGGCAGTGCTGAAGGCGAGGAGACTTAAGGGCCGTCGTCGTTTGACCGTCTAAAAGACACTTTCGATGGAGCGGCTTTCAAAAAGGAGTGACTTCGACGAGTTGAAGAAGGCTGGCCGTCGCTTTGCTGGACGGAACGTCTCTATCGTCTTTGTAAAAAGGGACTCAGAAGGACCGGCCCTCGTTGGGTTTGCTATCTCAAAGAGGGTCGGCAATGCTGTGGTTAGAAATCGAATTCGACGGAGATTGAGAGCTATCTCCGCCAGCGCAGAAGCGGCTTTTACCTCGGGGTCTTACTTAATAGCCGTAAAGCCATCGGCTAAAGATAGCGGTTACTGGGAGCTAAAGGCCGATATGGACTCGGTGCTCAGGAAGATAGGGGTCTCAAGTGGCTAGCAATGAGCCGTTAGAGGGGATTAGCTCTGAAGAGACCACCGAGGAAGAAGCATTAGAGACTTACGGGTCGCCAAATCCAATAAAGCTGGATAGAACCGCATTTATTGCGAGAGTGGCGCTTAAGATGATTGCTGGTTATCAATTTGTCCGGGCCGGGAGGCCTTCCCCTTGTCGCTACTCCCCCTCCTGCTCCGAATACGCATATGAAGCCGTAGAGCGACACGGTTTTTTTATCGGGTTTTGGCTGTCGATCAAAAGGGTGGCCAGGTGTAACCCATTTGGAGGATCGGGTTACGACCCGGTCCCTGATGTCTCGCATAAATCGGCGAGTTCGAAGGATATAAAATGAGTTTCCTAGGCACACTACTCAAACCGATCTTTGAGTTGATGGCTGGATTGATCGCCATCTTTTATGGCGTCGTCCATAGTTACGCAGGTTCAATCGCCCTCCTTACCGTCACGGTGATGGTGGTTGTATCTCCGCTGACTTATATGAGCACAAAGTCGATGTTGGAGATGCAGAAGATCCAACCGATGATCAAGGAGCTCCAGCGGAAGTATAAGAACGACAAACAAGCCCTGGTAGAGGCGCAACAAGCCCTCTTTAAAGAGCACAAGGTGAATCCCGCAGGCGGCTGTCTACCGATGCTTCTGCAGCTTCCGCTCCTCTATGTTATGTACGATGTCATTAGGGGACTTACAAACACCATTGGTGCACACCATGTGTCGTCTCCAAAGTACATAAGCCACTCAACTCTGCTCTACAAGAGTCTTGTTGAGGCCGGTGGGGCGATGTACTCCTTTGGGATTAACCTCGCTTTGAAGGTGACCAGTCCCCATGGGAGTTTTGCTAAGGCCCTTCCTTTTTATGTAATAGTGTTGATTTCGGTCGCACTGCAGTACATCCAGATGAACCAGATAACCAACAAGAATCCCCAGGCGGCGCAGGCAAACAAGCAGGCTTACTATCTCAACAAGTTTTCGCCGCTCATCTTTGGGATCATCTATCTAAACATCCCAGTCGGAGTGAACGTCTATTTCATAGTCGCCAGCATCTTTAGGATTCTCCAGCAAGAAGCGATGTATCGTTTCGACCCTGCACTCAAGGCTCACGCGAGTAAGGCAAGGGAGATAAAGGCAGAGGCAAAGCGAAACAAGGCCACCAAAGGAGAGACTGACGCCGAGGACACCTTCATACCTCGGGAGAAGGGCCAGAATAAGCCACCGGCCAAACCAGCTCCTAAGGGCGGCAATCCCAAGCCGAAGCCGGTGCAGCCGGCAGGTGGAGCGGCGGGGGATCGAAAGGACCAGCCGAGTGCACCAATAGTGCGCAAAGGTCCGGTCAATCGTAGACAAGCAAAGGGTTCTCCAGGTGGTAAGGCGAGACAAGAGCCACCTAGGAATCGGCCTATCGAGGGAAATGACCCCGAAGAGAAGAAGAAAGGTGCCTAAGGCACGACATTGATGCAATTACATAACTGTGATTCACGATTGCACTAGAGGGATAGATGGAATGGGTTGAGATGACCGGGAGAACGGTCGAAGAAGCAAAAGAAGCGGCCTTGGACGTACTAGGAGTGGACTTCTCTGAGGCGGTATTTGAGGTTCTAGAGGAACCCCGAGCAGGCTTTTTGGGGCTTTCCAAGAAACAGGCGAGGATTAGGGCGAGGGTAAAGCCGACAACTCCAAGGGCAAAAGACCTCAGGAGGGATACTCGTAGGCGCGGTGGCAAGAGTAGTAGCGAGGCATCGGCGAAGCCTGAAAAAGAGCTAGTCGACACGAGTGATAGTACTACTGGAGAGGTTTCAGCGAAGCATGTATCGACCTCAGCTAGGCCAGCGAGGGGCGGAGCACGCGAGCGGAGCAGGTCAGAGAGACCAAAGAAGGCAGTAAAAACGATAGCTGAGAAGGGAACGGAGGAGCAGATAGTGTCCACTACCGAAGAGGGACCCTCGCGGATTGAGTTGGCCGGTGCAGCACAGCACTTTCTAGCTGGACTATTAGGAGAGATGGGACTTGCTGGGACTGTGCATGTGGATCACGTTGATGAGGAGTCGATGGAACTATCGATACTCGGAGATGATCTTGGTGTTCTGATCGGTTCAAAAGGGCACGTCGTTTCGGCGGTCCAGGAGCTAACTAGGGCAATCGTGCAGAGGGCCGCTGGCGAGGGTTCGGGACGGGTTACCGTCGACGTAGCAGGATATCGTGCAAAGAGGGTTCGGGCTCTCGAGCGCTTCGTAAGTGCTGTTGCCGCCGAGGTCTTGGAGACCGGGGTCGAGAAGGCGCTTGAGCCGATGGTGTCGGGTGACAGGAAGATTGTCCACGACACAGCGGCAAACATAGAAGGCATTGGTACCCGCTCTGAAGGGTATGACCCGAGGCGGTTTGTAGTCCTCTATAGGTATGATGCCGAGTCTGAGCAGGATTAATTCCGATCCGCGGATAAGAAGGTGGCTCCAGGAGGCATGGGAGCTAGGCCTTTTGGGGCCACAATCCTTTGATGTTCAGCTGGAGCATTCGATAGTCTTTGTTAGAGCCGCAAGCGAACTGCTTGCGGCTCTAGTTGTAGCTAACCCCATCTGTTTCGATCTAGGCTCAGGTGCCGGAATTCCAGGCTTTGTCCTCGCTTATTCGCTAGCTGAGGGCGCAGTGGTCCATTTGGTGGAGTCTCAGGCTAGGAGGGCCGAGTTTCTCCGGCGCCAAAGGGACCTGTTCCATTTCAATTGCGAAGTGTCGGTGGTCAATGAGCGGGCGGAAGTGGTCGGTAGGGTACCAGAATACCGGGGAGTTGGTTCTCTCGTGGTGGCCAGGGGTTTCGCCGGGCCGGCTATCACCGCTGAATGTGCTGCTCCCCTACTCGCTGTTGGGGGCTTTCTTCTCGTCTCGGATCCTCCGGAGGGTGGAGAGGAACGCTGGAGCGAGGACGTGATGGATGAGCTCGGGTTTAAAAGGCAGCCGCTCAAGGAGGAGTCGATGAGCTTTTCGGCCTTTCTAAAGGTCAAGGCCACTCCAGATCGATATCCGCGCAGGGTTGGAGTTCCGACAAAACGGCCTCTTTTCTGAGCTAGCCTTCTTGCTAGCCTTTGTCAAGGAGTGCCAGGCTTTTAGCTCCACCTGCTCGGATCTCTCGGGTGATGTTTCACGTGAAACGGTCCGATTTCGATGGGCGATCCCCCATTTGGCATTCTGATCGTTTCACGTGAAACATTTTGTAGTATCGCCGACCATTTCGGAATGAAGTTGGCCTTATTATATGCGCTTTCATCGAATTCGACGGGATGACACGGCTAGGATAGTCGTATAGGAGTTCATTTCGACCCCAAGACCGGTCCAGGCGGACACAAAATTTTGAAAAATTGGGCGGTCTGGAGTCGGTAACGGAATCCGTTGATGCAAGTGGGACGAGTATCTGTTTGTAACAGAGGTTTGATCTGTCTGAGAGGGGAGTAACTTGTCCGAAACGGGCAGCCCACGAATCGTAGCCGTCGCAAATCAAAAGGGCGGCGTTGGAAAAACCACAACAACAATAAATCTTTCTGCAGCGATAGCAGAAATGGGGAAGCGAGTGCTAGTAATCGACCTTGATCCCCAGGGCAATGCGACCGTGGGTCTCGGAATCGACCGGCGGGGGCTCCAGTTTTCCATCTATGACGTCCTGATGAAAGATATTCCGATGGAGGATGCTATCGAGGCGACCAGCGTTCGAAACCTCTTCCTCTGTCCTGCGACGATTGACCTGGCTGGTTCGGAGATCGAACTTGTATCGATTTTCAGTAGGGAGACAAAGCTAAAAAGGTCTCTTGAAGGGATAGCCGAGGATTACGACTTCGTTTTCATTGACTGTCCCCCGTCCTTGGGGCTTTTGACCGTCAACGCCCTTACCGCCGCTACCGAAGTGATGGTACCAATTCAATGCGAATACTATGCCCTTGAAGGATTGACCCAACTCTATCGAAACGTCCGCCTTGTCAAGTCGAGCCTCAACCCTGATCTGGATGTCGACTACGTGGTAATGACCATGTACGACGGCAGGACAAAGCTTTCTGAGCAGGTAGTGCAGGATGTTAGGGGCTTCTGTGGTCAGGTGGTATGCGACACTATCATTCCAAGGTCGGTGAGGCTCTCGGAGGCGCCTTCATTTGGGCAGCCGATCACCGTCTTCGACCCCTCTTCGAGGGGTGCCATTGCATATCGCGTTCTTGCTCGGGAGGTTGTCAGTGAGTGATCGAAGAAGTGGATTAGGTCGCGGTCTGTCGGCTCTGATTCCGGTAGGCGAGATGGGAGCGCCAAAGTCAGCGTTGAGAGAGCTCCCGATCGGTCAGATTAGGCCTAACCCAATGCAACCAAGGAGATACTTTGACGAGGAGTCTCTTTCGCACCTCGCTGCATCGATTTCGTCGCTAGGGCTGCTCCAGCCGATCCTGGTGAGGAGGTTCGCAGATCAGGAGTATCAGATAATAGCTGGTGAGCGGAGGTGGCGAGCGGCTAGGAGGGCTGGATTGGATATGATTCCAGCCCTGGTGCAAGACGCCGATGACCTATCATCCCTCGAACAGGCGGTTGTCGAGAACCTTCATCGAGAGGACCTAAATCCACTCGAAGAGGCGGGAGCGTATAGGCAGCTTATCGATGATTTTGGCCTTACCCACGATCAACTTGCCCAGCGAATGGGCAAGAGCCGTACTGCGATCACCAACTCACTTAGACTCTTTCAGCTCCCCCAGCGTATCCAGGAGTATCTGGCGGAAGGATCTATTACCGCTGGGCACGCCAGGGCGATACTAGGTTCGTCAGACAGAAATTTTCAGGAGGAGCTGGCGGAGCGGATAAAGAAGGATCAGCTATCTGTTCGACAGGCCGAGGAGGCCGTGAAGGGGCTGAAGAGTGTTCCTGAGGTAAGTGAGCAAGCCGAAGCCGATAAGGCGGTTCGAACTCACAAGTTGGCCGAGGTGAAGGCACCGTGGATATTGGAGCTCGAGGGATTGGTCGGAGAGCTGCTCTCTACCCGAGTAAAGGTCGAGTTAGCTAAGGTGTCCGACCCCTCAAAGGAGCAGGCCGGAAGGATTAGCGTAGAGTTTGGGAGCCTCGACGATCTCGAAAGGATCTTCAGGCTGCTGGTAGGGGAGACTTTTAGCTAAGGATAAACCCTCGAGTGAAGGTTTATCCAAGGCTTAGGTAGAGGTTATGCACACTTGGGGATAAGGTTGTGGATAATCCACCTGCAGAGGTGATACCTTAGATCGTGAGGTCGACGGGCTTAGAGAAGAGCGAGAGTGCTACCAGCACCGAATCGGCTATTTGGGGTAGGTGCTTGACCCAAGTGATCGCTGAGTCCAAAGAGATTACGATCGCCGGCATTCGGGTTTCCCTTAGGATGGGCATAGCCAGCCCGACGACAGATACCCTGTTGGTCGATAGGTTAAGGTTCAGTTCAGTTGCTAATAACTCGGCGAGGGTTCGGCCGCGGGGGGAGACGTAGCTATAACCGGAGTAGAAGCCGATAAAGGAGTCCCCTTCACCGATTTCCAAATGGATCACGACGTCGGCGTTCATCCTGTTGGCAAGGAGCGCTAGCGCTGATCTATCTGGGTCTGAGTGAGTTTGGACGTGGAGTCCTTCGACGTGAAGACGTTGAGATATCGCTTCTGCAGGAACCTCGGCTTCTCCGGAGTTAGTGACCGCTACGAGAAGTTCACTGAGGGTCTTGGTCTGACTCCTGAGGTACTCCCTTTCCTTAACCCAGTGGACGTGCTCAGGACTCCTGCCAAAGACTCGGAGGAGCTCGGTGACGGTCTCTTTCCCACAAAAGCCGTCAGGGTGCAAGGCGACATTTTCCTGGAAGTCGATTAGCGCCCTCGACGTCCGTTCTCCGAATATCCCATCCACCCTCCCTGGATCAAAGCCGATGGACCCAAGCCGGGCCTGTAGTTCGGCTACGTCGTCGCCCCGAAACATTGGCGACTTGAGGTAGAGCATCCGATCCCCTAGGCTGTAGCCCGCTTCAACCAAGGTATCCCAGGTATTTTTGTCCAGGGTGCCGGTAACTCTTAATCCTCTAAGGCTCTGAAACCTACCGATCGCTCTAGAAGTTGACTCGCCAAACGAACCGTCTGGGTCGAGTAGCTGATAGCCGATAGATATCAGCCTCGCCTGTACGTCGAGGACCGCCGGCCCATTCGAGCCGAGCTTCAGTTCAGGAAATAGCTTCTCGTTCAGTGTGGGTATCCCAAATCTTGTTAAAAGGCTTAGCTAAGGTCTGGATCGAGTTCCCTCAGGAGAGAACTTTTCGATTTGGCACCGACTATTCGTCTGACTGGTTGGCCGTCTTTGAAGAGGATCAGGGTCGGAATAGACATCACCTCGTAGCGTCTCGCCGCGGCTAGTGCCGTGTCGACGTTGAGCTTTGCTATCCTGAGCTGTCCTTCACGCTCGGTCGAGATCTCCTCGAGGATCGGAGCTATCAGCTTGCACGGTCCGCACCATTCAGCCCAGAAGTCAACGAGCAGTGGGAGTTCGGACTCCTTGATCGAGTTTTCAAAGTTGGAGTCGTTGAGTTCGGCTATATTTGCCACAGTATCCCCTTGGATCTTGCTAACTAATTTCCAGTGGGTTAAAACCTTACCAATCGAACGATGATTCCCGTGGCCGTAACGCCAAAGTTAAAAGGTCACACGGCTTGGTGGTGTTTCGCCTCCAACCAACGCTCGACGTCAATAGCGGCCATGCAACCCGATCCTGCAGCGGTTATCGCTTGACGATAGGTATGGTCTTGTACGTCCCCACAAGCAAAGACGCCATCGACATTGGTGTGGGTGCCGTCTCTGGTGACGATGTATCCGTTCTGATCCATATCTAGTTGGCCGAGGAAGACGTCGGTATTTGGGACATGGCCAATTGCGACAAAGAGGCCCTTGATATCTAGCCTCGACTCTTGGTTTGTCGTCGTATCGGATAATGTAATGCCCTCTAGCTGAGTGTCACCATGAAGCTTGGTGACTACCGAGTTCCACTGGAAGTGAATCTTAGGGTTAGCGAAGGCCCGGTCTTGCATGATTTTTGAAGCCCTTAACTCCTTGCGTCGGTGGATTATGGTTACAGATTTGGCGAATTTCGTAAGAAAGATCGCCTCCTCCATCGCCGAATCGCCACCGCCGACGACAGCGATGTCGAGATCCCTAAAGAAAAAGCCGTCGCACGTCGCGCAGGTAGATAGACCGTGGCCGATGAGGCGAACCTCTTCTTCAAGGTCCAGCATCAACGACCTTGCTCCGGTTGAAATGATCACCGCTTCGGCTGAATAGTCAGGATCGGCCGAGTTTGAGTCCGAAGTCCAGATCTGAAAGGGACGATTTGAGAGGTCTATCTTCGTTACCTTGGCGGTGTGATAGCTGGCACCAAAGCGTTCCGCTTGGGAACGGAAGTTACTCATCAGCTCGGGACCCATTATCCCATCTATAAAGCCCGGAAAGTTCTCAATCTCCGTGGTCAGCATCAACTGCCCCCCGGGCTGGTCAGAGGTGGAGGAGGGCTCGCCCTCTATCACTACCGGCGACAGGTTTGCCCGAGCGGTATAGATCGCAGCGGTTAGTCCGGCTGGACCGGAACCTACAATCACGACTTCTTTATGCTGGGTCACTTAGGGGCTGCCTTTCATGCTGTGACTTTTGAACTTCTCCGACTCCATGTAAACATACCCAGGAGGGTAAAGATTCCACCCAATACAAGATAAGTTATCCAGACGTGATTTCCGGTCAGGTAGACCGTAATCAGCCTCACGAGCATTGAAATCGTCAAGACGGCGAATATTGAAGCAAGGCCGAGAGCCAAAAAGCCATATGTTATCGCTTTGGCTACCATCAATAGCGGCCGTATCGCTTTGCCCCTGATCAGTTCGGCGAGGGTCTCTACTGCGTCAGCGGCCCTTTTTGGCCAATCGGCATCGGAAGACGGCGATTGGCTCTCGTTAGTCTCTGTCGAATCTTCGGACACTTCTCCCCGTTTTTCTACTAGCCAATACTCCCAAGATAGACCCAATGTGGCCGGTGGTCTACCGCTGGGTCGACCTTAGCTAATCTACCCAAAAAGTTACTCCAAGGGTCCTCGGGCCGGCGTGGGTTCCGATAACGGGACCGATGGAGGTAACGGTGATCTCTTCTTTGGGAACATGGGTCTGTTCCGAAAGCTTTTCTATGAAGTCGTCGATGTCGGGTGCATTTGCGTGTGCCACTCCCACATGGGAGATCGGAACGAAGGAGGACACCCTTTCCAGAAGGTAGGCGAGTGCCTTTGCCCTGGTGCGCTGCCTTCCGTCCGGCTCTACCAGCCCCGACCGCACCTCAATAAGTGGCTTGAAGCTCAAGAGCGATCCGAGCAAGGCGGTAGCGGCGCCTATCCGGCCGCCCCTTTTCAAAAAGTCTAAGGTGTCGAGTGCTCCGAAGAGTTTTACTTTGGAGACCCTGTCGTTTATTTCGGATACTATCTGGGGGTATGGTAGGTCGGCTTGTGCTAGTTGTGCGGCGTGGATGGCTAGTGAGCCTTCGCCGATAGTGGCACATCGAGAGTCGATTACGGTTACGTCGATCTCCCCCTGCACCTCTTTGGCGGCAATTAGCGCGCTTTGGTAGGTAGCGGAGAGTTCGGAGGACAGGGTGATGCAGATTACCGACTCGAAGCCCTGGGCTTTGGCTTCGCTATATGCGGCTTGAAACTGTCCGGCCGAAGGTGCTGCGGTCTGGGGGAGGTCCCCACCTTTCAGACAGAGTTCCCAGAACTTCTCATTCGTAAGCTCGAACTTGTCGAGGTACTCCTTCTCGCCAAAACGGATCTTTAGAGGTACTGTCGATATATTCAACGATGTGCAGATCTCGATTGGTAGATCCGACCCGGTGTCGGTTATAACCTTTACCTTCGCCAATGTTTACCCCCGATGTTCAAGTTGGTAATTCTAGCGGTCGCTTCCGCTACGGCGAAGAAGGCCGCAATTCCCAACATGAGACTAATGACTAATGCGACACTCTGATGGATAAAGCCCCCACTTGCGAGCTGTTTGATCGAATAACTGCCCACGAAAAAGAAGGCTATCGACCCGAAGAGAGATCTAGTCCAAACCTTCCGATATGGCTTCAGACTAAGGGGTATCGCCCTAGCCTTGAGCATCCACCAGCCGAAGACTGCGGCGATGGTGTAGGCTATCGCCAGCGACATGGCCAGCCCTTTTACCCCTAATATCGATTGTAGCGCTATCGCCAAGACGACGTTAAGCCCATTCTCCAAGAGGTACAAGAGAAAGACCGCTCTGGTATCCTTTATCGCCTGAAAGCCTTGAGTCATTGCCAGGAAAGCGGCGAATCCGGGGACACCGAAGGCAAATCCTAGCAGTGCCGAGCTGATCTCTTGGGTCCCTTGGGCCGCGGCCCGACCGTGTCCTAAGGCGAGAAAGATCAGCTCTGGTCCAAATGACAAAAAAGCCGCAGCCGCCGGGGCCACTACCGCAACAGAAGATCTGAGGCCGACGTTGAAGCGGGAGGCAAAACCAGAGAGGTCGGCGGCCTGGTACCTCTCTGCTAGCTCGGGCTGGATCGTGCTCATAATGGAGAGCGCGGCAATGGCGTAGGGGAGCTGGAAGAAGAGATAGGCGTAGTTGTAGGCGGTTACTTCGCCCGGGCGGGCGTCGGCTATCGCCAGAACGATCACGAGGGCCAGCTGATTGGCCACCACCGCAGCGAAGGTCCAACCCGACAAAGAGAAGACCTCCCTAACCGTATGGTCGGAGAAGTCGACCCTAAAGCGGATTCGAGCCCCGACTCGCCGCAGCATGGGGATTAGTGAGATCGCCTGGAAGGCTACCCCAAGGGTAGTTCCGATACCGATGAGCCTTATTGCCCTTGGGTTCGAAAGAACATAGCTCACACTTGGATGGTGGTACATCGATGCGAAGATCAACAGGGTAATAATGGCGACGATATTGTTTAGTATCGGGGCGAAAGCCGGCACTGCGAAGTTTCGTCTGGCATTCAAAACAGCAGTTATAAGGGTAATTACTCCGTAGAAGAATAGCTGGGGAGCAAAGAACCTAAGGAGTTCGGTAGCGGCGCGCCTCTGTTCATTGGCCTGCGCAGAATGGTTTAGCGAAGTGTAGAGTCCGATGATTCCAGGTGCCGCTAGCTCGAAGAGGACGGTCGCAATAACTAGAAAGATTCCAGAGAGGGTGACGACCGCAGAGATCGACATCCAAGCCATCCTGGTATCAGATTTGGCGAGCCTTGATGCGAAGACCGGGAGTAGCGTCGAAGAGATTACACCACCCAGGATGAGGTCGTAGATGGTATTAGGGGCATTGTTGGCGAGGTTGAATACGTCTGCTAATGAGTGACTACCGAGGGCATAAGCGAGTGCGACTATTCGAACCAATCCCAAGATTCGAGATGCCAAGGTGCCCGCAGCCATAAGCGCGGCATTTTTCCGAGTCGAAGATCTTGAGCTTAGTATCGAGGTCAGCATCGTGAAGATTCGTGGCATTGGCGTATCTATACCCGACTATTCCGTCTCATCAAAGGTCCGTCTCATCAAAGGGTTGGTCGGACAGAACAGGCGGGGAAGCTTCTTGGTCGTCGCTTGAGATCATAGTTTCGGGTTCTCCTATGAACTCGGATTGATTGGCCTTACCTAGCCTCTTTTTGGGTGAACGTATCCACCAGATAATCAGGATAAGCAGCGATCCCAAGGTTAGGGCAATCCCTACCAACGAGAAGGAGTCCGACCTTACGTCTAATGTCGCACTCTGAAGGACGAAGCCTGACGGCGTCTTTACCGTTATGAGGAGCGGAAAGTCTCCGAGACTTTTTGTCGAGGCCAGAAAAGACGCGGTGATGCTCGAATGGGCGACGGTGATCTGTTGGCTTGAACCTTTAGAGAAGGATAACTTGTCCGAGGAGATCGAGACCACGAGGGTTACTGGATAGTCCAGCTTCGAAAGCAACGAAATTGGGATCGAGGTGTTTTTGGAGGTTAGGGTGATCGCCTGGCCTTTGACAATGGTGAAGTTGTCCATAGTTCCGAGAGATCTAGCGATGGTCAGCTTCGCTAAGGCTTCACGCTGTGACTTAGTGTAGATGGTTCCCTCAGAGGAGAGGAGGTCGACCCTGATCGGCCCCAGAACACTTTGTGGTGGGTTGGTCGACTGTAGTGCAGCCAAAGCAACCTGCGCCTTATGTAGGCTGCTAGGCAGGTCACAGAGATGCGACTTGGAAAGCATGACTCCAACGTGACTGTTTGGTACCGGTGTACGAGTCAAGGCGTATGAGGCGGTCTGCGTCCGAAGGAACGGCGCTAAGGAGAGCTTTTTGAGGAATTTGCTTAGGTCGTTTACCTCGGTGGTATTTGCCACGTTAAACACCAAAGGCACTACCCGCGTTGCTTGGGAGTTTGGAAGATCGAAGTAGACCTGACCGAGGTCTGAAATCGCCGTCGTACTAGCCAGGGAGGAGTCCTGTATCCTCAGGTCGGCGGATATGCCTGGGTCCGCTACCAGTGCAGTAGACGCCCCTGCGACTCCACCAACGGGCGAGGTGAGGGTCAAGGGGAGGCCGTTTGGGTAGGCGGTGTTCGGCAAAATTACGTTGTTGTACCCGAGACCGGCGAGAACCCTGAGGTCTGCTGCGGTCGGTTGGTTATCTACAAAAAAGACTCGATTTTGAATTCCCTGATTAGCGACTTTCCCTGGCGGCGGAGAGAGGGCAATCTGCTGTTGTAGAGAGCCAGGTCCGGTGAGGCCTTTTAAGCACGCCGGCAGAATTGGAAGATAACTAGTCGTCAATAGCTGGTGATTTGGGCTGGCAGACCAGTTGGAAACCGTTTGTAGAGCCAGCTTGTTGGCACTAGTTTCGGGGAGGTTGCTCAGAGCCTTTCCATCAATCGCTGCCGATAAGGAGAGGTTGTAGTAGCCACTCAAGACCGACACGAGACCCCTAAAGGTAGCGCTATTAGCCCTGGGAGACAGGGAAATAATCGGGGCCACGTCTAAGGGGTAGTTGATTGCGCCCGTCGGAAGTATTGCCAACGGCACCGACCTTTGCACCACGACCTGCGAATTGCTCACCTTCACGATTCGTATGGCAATCGGATAGATCCCAGCGCACCCGCTTTCACAGTTAGGAAGGACGGGAACTCCAAGAGAATTGCTCGTGGCGGCGATGTCGATCGGGACGGTGAATGAATTGCCACTATTGCTTAGCTGTTGCAATGGGACGGGCTGACCTATTAGCAAAGGGTAGCCGAGTCCGCCGCCGTGGCTTATGTTCTGGAAGGTCGAGCGAGAGGGTATTTTCGGATAAACCAGGAAGAAGGCCTCGAGTCCTGCATCCCCAGATACCCCGGAAAGGCTGAAGGTTACGTTGGTTGCAGAGCTGATGCTCAAGAACGACGGAAGGCTCAAGAAGCTGAGAGTCGGATTTTCTTCGGCAAATGCAGCCGGAGTCCATTTGCTAAAAGCCGAACCGACCAGGGCAAGCAGAGTCAACCCTAATACTGCCAAAAGCCTGCTAACTCGCCAAAACTCGCCAGCAGCGATCTTTCTAGTTGGGCCATTCTTACGCACAAGTGCGGAATCTAATTGGTGCAACTCTTCTTCAGTATCCACAGCATCTCTGGCTGCAAAACGAAGCCGAGCTTTTGATAGAGGCGCAGTGCCCTCTGGTTTGACGATTGGGTATTGACACTCACCGCCTGTGCTCGCCACCTTCTCGCCCAATTCAAGCCCCTTCGGACTAGCTCACTTCCGATACCGTTACCCCAAATATCCGGGTCCACCGCCAGCCTCTGCAGGTAGGCTGCGTGCGACCCTAGACCAAAGAGCGAAAATCCTACGAGGGTATTTTCTGAACCCCTCGTATCTATCGCTAGCTTCAGGCTGGCTCTGGGGGTCGACGTCCTGGCGTCCTCCATCATCAGTGGATCCTGTCGCCAGAATGGTTCGAAGCAACGGTGATCTATCTTCTCAAGATCGGAGTAAGAGTACCCTTTTGCCCTAGTAATTGAGACCCATGGCGGCAAGAAAGACGACTTGATCGGTGTTTTAATATCACGATGAAGGACATATAGGGTGTCGGCGGGCTCAAAACCTTGCTCGAGCATGACCGCGGCGAACCTTTCGGTCTCTGCCTGCCACAAAATAGAGGAAAATCCTAACTCGAGCGCAGAATCACATAACTGGTTTACGATGAAGCTCGGAATTGTTTGGGTTGGACTCGGCGGGACTACTAGTGCCGCACCCTCTAGCCCATACCACGGGGTCAGCTTGAACCGACGCCCAGCGGCTTTTACATAAGAGTTAACGGTTATATCGGGTACCCTATCTGTAGCTATAGCTCAATTGTAGCCCTACCTTTCAAGTCAATTCGGTGCTCTACAGATACTTGGGTGTAGGATTTTCTTGTGGCAGTACTGTTTGGAACCGACCCCCTTTTCCTGGAGCACGATGCGGGAACGCACCATCCTGAGAGGCCAGAGCGACTGGCTGCCGTGCTGGATGGTATCGAACTCGTCCAGGACAAGATCGAGGTAGTTCGATTTAATCCCGAGCCAGCTTCCGGGGTTCAGATGGCAAAGGTTCACGGAGGCGACTACCTAGCAACCCTTAGGCGATTCTGCCTTATGGGCGGCGGAGAGCTGGATCCCGACACCCAAGTCTCGATTCATAGCTGGGACGCCGCTATATTGGCCGCAGGCGCTGGCATCGACGCAGCTAAGCGACTTAGAAAGGGTCAAGCCGACGCAGCCTTTGTCGCTGTCCGACCCCCCGGACATCACGCAATCGCCGACTCAGCAATGGGATTTTGCCTGATCAACAATGTCGCCGTTTTGGCGGCGGAACTTGTTTCGTGGGGGGAGAGGGTCCTGATATTTGACTTCGATGCTCACCATGGAAATGGCACCCAAGACGCTTTTTTCGCAAATCCATCGGTGCTCTACCTTTCGACCCATCAGTATCCCCTTTTCCCTGGCAGTGGAAGGGTGCAGGAGGTGGGGATCGGTGATGGGTACGGAACTACGGTAAACATACCGTTGCCGGAGGGAACTACCGGACCTACTATGCGATACGCACTCGAGACGATCGCATGGCCAGCTATTGAGGCTTTCGCCCCGACATGGCTTTTGATATCTGCCGGATTCGACGCCCACTTTAAGGACCCCCTGACCGAGATGGGACTGAGTTCTGGAGACTTCTTCGACTTGACAAGCTGGGCGATATCACTTGTACCAAAAGGCAGGACAGTTGCCCTGCTCGAGGGGGGATACGACTTGGAAGCCCTGAGAGACTCGACTGCCGCACTTCTTGGAGCACTTTCTGGGGAATCGTTCTCCCCCGAAGCCCCGGGCAGGTTGAGACCCGAGCGTGATCTGATAGACGCTATAGCCCAGATGAGAATTAGGGCACTGGACTAGCACCGGGCCAACATGGTCGAGTTCTGGGACCTCCGCTGCGCAGACAAGGCCGAGTTGATCACCCCGATAACGGTCCTTGAAGCCCCCGGCGTCGATGATCAAAGCTTGACTTTGTCACAATGAAGGCCACTTCTTATCGGCCAGATGTCCGCATGGCTAGTTCTGGGAGATACGGGTACACGCCACTTGCCGAAGAAAAGCGGGAGTCGGTTTAACTACGCCCCTCGTGCGTGGTCGCTAGCGAGAACCTGGTTGTCTGTGCGAAGCGAATTTAGGATAGCCTGCTTGGGTGATGTTGCAAGGCTTTGGTCCAGAACTCAAATTCATAACCGAACTTAGCGGCCGCTTCGCAAAGCGTAATAAGAGGCTGTATTTGGTAGGCGGAGTGGTGAGGGACTACCTGCTTTCCCACTCCAACCAAGGTGGCGAAGAGCGGAGCTTTCGCCCAGATGACTTGGATTTGACTACAGATGCGCTGCCTGACGAGATCGAAGAGATCCTTTGGGGATGGTCCGATGCTCAGTGGGCGGTAGGGAAGCGGTTTGGAACAATTGGTGCCGAGAAGGCCGGTTTCAAGTTTGAGATCACCACGCACAGGGCGGAGTCTTACACCAACGATTCGAGAAAACCGGTTGTCAAGTATTCAGAGTCGATAGAGGAGGACCTTTCTAGGCGAGACTTCACGATCAACTCGATGGCCTTTGAAGTCACTCCGTCTTCCGCTCCGATCCTGATCGATCCTTTTGGCGGTTTGGTCGACTTGGTGGCCGGAGTTTTGAGGACCCCTCTTTCTCCAACTGAATCTTTCTCCGACGACCCGCTTCGCATGCTGCGTGCCGCTAGGTTTGTTGCCCGTTTTAATCTCAAGCCCGACCCCGCACTAGTCGCTGCAATGTCCGAACTAAAGAACCGGCTCGAAATCGTCTCGAGGGAGAGGATTCGCGACGAGTTCGACAAGCTGATTGTCTTGCCAGAAGTAAGTTCGGGTCTCTGGCTCCTCGTCGAGACGGGCGTGATCGATGAATTTATCCCTGAGATACCCGCTTTGAAGCTGGAGCAGGATCCGATCCATCGGCATAAAGATGTGCTGTCCCACACAATAGCGGTAGTTGAAAAGACTTCTTCGGACAAGATACTGCGTCTAGCAGCTCTTTTCCACGACATCGGGAAACCAGCGACACGAGAGATCGGCCAGGATGGGGTGAGCTTCTATTTCCACGACGTAGTCGGATCGCGATTGACCAAGGCGCGAATGAAGGAACTTAAGTACCCCGCAGAGGAGATCGAGAAGGTATCGAGGCTGGTCTATTTGCACCTCAGATTCCACGGTTTTGAGGCCGGGTGGACCGACAGGGCGGTGAGGAGGTATGTGCGAGACGCTGGCGATCTTCTCGATAGGCTCAACGAGCTTACGCTGTGCGACTCGACCACCAGGAACGAGAACAAGGCCCGCCGATTGAAAGAAAAGATGGATGAGCTTGTCCTTCGGATAGCGGCCCTCAAGGAGAGGGAGGAGTTGGACGCCATCAGACCCGATCTCGATGGGACAGAGGTGATGGATATCCTGGGTCTGCCACCTGGGAGAGAAGTCGGTAAGGCTCTCGATTTTCTTCTGGAGCTTCGTATGGATGAGGGGCCATTGGGTACCGAAGAGGCTACTCGGCGCTTGTTGGACTGGGTGAAGTCTCAAGGAAAGTGAGCCTGATTCACCCCCGATCCCCACCTTTGTAGCTAACTGGGCTAGATTTACAGCGTGGGGCTATCGCCGCCTCTTTGAGCCGGGGAGTTTGTTTGCAACAGGTTAGAGAAGCCGCAACCGTGATGTTGTTGAGACAGGGTGTCAGCAACATTGAAGTGTTGATGCTAAGGCGTAATCTCAATCTCGAATTTGTCGGCGGGGCCTACGTGTTCCCCGGTGGCAAAGTGGACAAGGCCGACCGCGACCCCGAGGTGATCGGGAGGTCGTTGAACCTAGGAGACCTCGAATGTTCGAAGGCCCTCGGCCTTTCGAGTGGTGGAGTGGGCTACTTTGTCGCAGCGATAAGGGAGTGCTTTGAAGAGGCCGGCATTTTCATCGGGTCTAGGTCTGATGGAACCGTTCCAACCGAGGAGGATCTTTCGGGCGCCCGCGAGGATCTACTTTTGAAAAGGAGCGACTTCGCTGACGTCTTGGCTAAGGAAGATCTCTATATGGACCTCTCACAGCTGGTCTACTTTGCTCACTGGATAACCCCAGAGGCTCAACCAAAGAGGTACGACACCCGTTTCTTTGTAGCGACTGCTCCTTTGGGCCAGCTAGGAATGCACGACGACTCCGAGACGGTATCCCACCTATGGATTGATCCCAACGAAGCATTATCCGGGGCCAAGCCCAAGGGTTTCGAGATCGTCCTGCCAACGAGGCAAAACCTGATGGCTATCGCTAAGTACAAGACGGTAAATGAGGTCCTTGAGGCGGCGGCACATAGCGAGAAAACTGTCGTGGTGCCTAAATTAACCAGGGGATCTGGGGGACTGGAGCTCCTTCTGCCTTGGGAAGAGGGCTATGACGAAGCGATAAGTGCCCACTTAGAGCCCGGTGAATCCTTGCAGAATCCGTAACAAAACTGGCAATAATATGTCGCAGCCTCGTTAGGTTAAAGGGCGAGGTGTCCCCCGGAGCGCTTGGTAGCTCATTGGAGTTTGAAGAAGGGTGCCGATAGCTTGGATTATCAACTGATTATGTCGAATATCGACAACCGCCTTTTGAAGTTCCGCGGGCGCGGCTATATCCTGGCCTTCGCCGACGGGAAGGTCTTCACCTTCGGAGAGCTGGCACACCTGGGGGACTGCTCAAAGGTGGACCTCCCCTCGCCGATTACCGCAGTTGCGGCTAAGGCTGATGGAAGCGGCTATATCCTCGCTTGCGCCGACGGGAAGGTCTTCACCTTCGGAGAGCTGGCACACCTAGGTGACGCAGTAGGGGTGTTGGAGGCGCCCGTTGTAGGGGTGAGCCTATCGCCCGAGGGGGACGGCTACTGGATATGTGGCGCAGATGGAGGAATTGGCGCTTTCGGTGAAGTTGGCTTTTTTGGATCGCTCTCAGGGATCAACC
>JABEUM010000127.1 GCA_013044475.1 Acidimicrobiaceae bacterium
CTTCAAGCCCCCCTTGGCTTGGAGGTACAAAGAGGTGTAGATCGTCTCGTGAGACACACGCATCTCCAGATCATTTGGGAAGTCAATGATCAGTCTTGCCGAGATCTCAGCCGGAGACCACCGCTTGTTGAGTCCGTCCTCCACGAAAGCAGCCAAGGTGGGGTTGGAGACGAGCTTGGGTACCTTGGGTCGACGCCCACAGCGCTTCGAGATCCGCTGTGCCGACGATGACGTGTACTTGGGTCTCCCACCGCAACGATTGACCTCACGGGAGATGGTGGAAGTTGGCCGTTTCATCCTTCGTGCAATTTCCGAGAAACACTCTTGTCGAGCAAGCCCGAGCGCTATGGTTTCGCGTTCTTCAGAACACAAACGTACTCCTGGCATTCGGTCTCCGTCTCTTACACCTGCTGGCTACCATAACCAGCGCTGTTGCAATGACCGGTTGACCGCGCCCACTCCTTCAATATCCCCGATCCGAGTTGATCTTCAATTTCATGGTGGACTCAGTAGTAAGATTTCGTAAGCTCCAAAACTCCAAGATCCATGAATCCTTCCTGGATCTTTTTGGCGGTGATGACTATCTGCGAGAGTTTGCTGAAGGCGAATCAAGCGACAATCTGGCCCAGATTTTCAAGACTCAAATCGAAACTCTTGGGAGCTTTCCATATGTGCGAGACTTCAAAATGGTGAATAGTCGGGGTAAGAAGAATTTCATTGTCTTCGCATCTCGACACGAAAAGGGACTCCAAGCTATTAAGAACGCCATGTGGATAGTAGACCCTCAGCATGGCCAAACTTTCTCTGAGGTGGAGCCCAACCCCTTATTCGCCTATTCGCCAGACTTTCGCGGTTTCAAGGAACAGGTGCAGGAGGAGTTTATGGGCAGAACCGTTACTATCGAAAAAGTAGAGTCCTTTGTCAATCTGGGGCAGTTCCGCATTGAGCACCTGCGAAAAGAAGTGCTCAGACCACTCGAGAAGTCCGGACTAATATCTGTACGTCGCCAAGGTCTGCGAGGCTTCCCATCTGGGACCACCATCACGTTCTCTAAGTCAAGTTGAAATCAGGCGTTAGTGGCATGTCATCCCAGTGACGTCCGTCGAGTTCTCTCCCGTTCGCCTTAGGCGTACGACCACCCCATTGCTTGAAGAAGAACGCAACTCCGGCCTCGAGGCAATCGTCTCGAATTTCCCGAACCCATGTCGGGTCCATTCCACGTGCGCCGATTCCGGACTCTCCGCCCGCAATCACCCAATGTATTCCATCCAGAGTTAAGCTCAGTGGCCCAATCAAAGGTTCTGCCGAAATAAAGCGCACAGACGCCGGCACTTCAAGAAGGTGCCGAGCTCGGAACGAGTAGCTTTGATTCTCGATGGAAACACCCATCCAGATATTGGGCGGCCACCGCAACTCGTAGGCCAACTTTACGAGACGCTGCGAGCGCTTGGTAAGTACCTGGTAAGTATGCTGCGGAGTTGCCTCCATCACGCTAAACACACTTTGAATGAATTCAAGGGGTACCCGATCATGGAAAAGGTCACTCATTGAATTGACAAAGACCGTGGTTGGAGTTGTCCATGAAAACGGGAGGTTCAATGACTCCTCATGCAAGGTAACGGCAAAACCGGGGCCGCTCGTTCTAGGATCCCCGTCGTTCTGATACTTTGGCTGATGCATAGCCTTGAGTCTCTTGGCAAGGGTCAAAGCGTAGCAGTGGTCGCACCCAGGAGACGTTCGGTCGCACCCAGTCGTCGGGTTCCAGGTGACTTGCGTCCACTCGATAGACGTTGCTGCCATTTCGCCCCCCTTTATCCAGCAACCCTTCTTCGACAGATGCCCTAGCAAGGTCCACTCACTAGCGGTAAACGCCGAACGCCGAACAGTAGGCACCGCCGCCGAGTTACTTAGCAGCAGCCGTGTAGCGTGCTAAGGCAGCCTAGATCAGAACGCTGGGAACATCAAGAATCCTGGTCAGGATGCCGAAGGTAGTCCGAGATCGAACCGCACCAGTCCAACGGCCGACTGCAAAGAGTTCATGTCCCTTGTATATGTGACCTGCCACGTGCCCTCGCTGAAGATCGTGACTGAAGCGATCGCCTGGAGATCGCCAATAAAGGCTCCGACTGCCGAGTACAGAGTATGGATGTCTGTGACGGCTGACGCCGGCCACCTTGCCGAAAGCAAGGAGGCCTGAAACGTCTTGAGAGCAGATATTGCCGGTGTAGCCACAACCTCTATCTGAGCACCGGTCGTCTGACTGCCCCACGTCGAAGCAGCGTTTGCGAAGGTTCCCAGAGCAGCGTTAACCTTGGCCGCAGCCACAAGGTAGGCCTGACCCGCCTGCGCAATGGTCAGCGTCGATGCGGTGGTTGTGGTTGCGAAGACAGTCGTTGACGTTGTCGACGCGGTTCCGGCATTCGCCGAAGCTGCGCCGCACGCGGTGAGAGCGATTGCCATGGTCAGGAGACCGAAGTGTAGTCGTTTAGTCATGACGGAAGGATACAGATCACCTGTGACACCCGTAGGATTCATGGGCACACTCTTGGACACAATAGGATCTTTTCGCATCTGGAAGGATCTTCCGAACGGATGCTCCAATACCGCTGAGCAGGGACAAATCCCGGATCGTTGGTAGCGCTGGGCACTGGAGTAGGCCCTCTTAATCCCAAGGTGCGGGGATCGAGACCCTCGGCGACCCACCAGTTCCTCGACTTGGAACAAGAGATGGAAGCGGTGGTGGGTCAGAGTTGACGCCAGCTGATCACACCAAGTCGGCCCAGGTAGTCCAGTGGGGCTACCCGTGGGGCAACTCCATGCGCAAGGCGTTCCAAAGCATTCTGTGCCACAAAACCCTTGTCGAGAAAGTTATTCTCCTCGTAACCCCATCCGATCTGCTTGGTGCATATGTATCGGCACGGCTTCGAAACACCCATGCTTCTGCAGCGTCCTAGTTTCGTCTCAAATGGGTGCTTTTCTTCCGCATAGCCTCGGACCTTCGAAAATCCCTTTCTCTTGGAAGCGAAGACATCCGTTGCGGATGGTCCCCGATCAGCCCTGCTCTACCTGTGGATTAGGGTCAGAGCTCCACCCTGCAAGGCAAACACATCTTGCCCGCGACCTAGACAGCACCCACGGGAATGGAAACTGCCCGTCGCCCGCCACAACCTACGCAAACTCCACGGCCACCTCAGTCTTGAGAAACGTGAATGCTCTGGATGGCAACCTAAATCTACAGGACGACAGTGGGTGCCCCGCGCCAGAAGTAGTGCATGATCGGGCCATAACAACATCGATCGGGCACCACAGACCCGACTCTGACCCCCTCACCTCACCCGACTCGGACACGGCCATCCCCTCCGTAGCTTCCGCGGCACTTTCGGACTCACGCTCCGACTTCCCTTGACGAACTCTCCCAAGAGCACCTGGCGTAGCCCTAGCCCAAATAGAGAACGGTCGCCGACTACGGGGGCACCAGCCCATAATGAGCACATATAGGTGGACCGGTCTACCTATTTACGCTACGCTCATATACGAGGAGGTACACATGGAGTCCGCCCGAGAACGTCTGCTCGCTGCTGCTGCCCGTCGCTTCTACGCGAACGGGATCACCGCCACAGGTGTGGACACCCTCATAGCGGATGCCAAGGTCGCGAAGATGAGCCTCTACAACAACTTCTCCTCCAAGGACGATCTCGTCACCGCCTATCTGCATCGCCGTCACAACGAGTGGCTCGAGCTGTTCAATCGGCGCCTCGCCGGTGCCCACACACCTCGGGGGCGGGTACTCGCCGTCTTCGATGCCTACCTCGACCATGCAGAGCTGGCCTACGAGGTCGGCTTTCGCGGTTGCGGACTGCTCAACGGCGCTGCCGAACTCCCTGTCGGGCACCCAGGGCGCGAAGCGGTGCGAGGCCACAAAGCGGAGGTCCAGCAACTGGTCACGGAGCTAGTCGCTGCAACTGGAGTCGGCGACCCTGAGCTTGTCGGTGAGCACATCTATCTCCTAGTAGAGGGGGCAATGGTGAGCGCCGGTCTCGACGGTAGCCCGGATCGCCTGCATCGAGCCCGAAATCTCGCCGGAGCCCTGCTGCCGTCGCCATGATTATCGAGAGCACTCCCAAAGCTCCCAACCGCACCGGACGGTTGGCTGTCTTGGCCGCTGCTACCCTATGGGGCACGACCGGCACAGCAGCGACGCTCGCGCCAGTTGGATCTAGCCCCCTGGCCATCGGGGCAGCAGCGATGGGTCTCGGTGGGCTCCTCCTCTTTCTCACCGCCGGGACGACTGTGGAAATGGCGTGCTTGTAGAC
>JABEUM010000025.1 GCA_013044475.1 Acidimicrobiaceae bacterium
CGATCCGACCGGCCATTTCTAACGACGTTGCCATCTGCGATCACCGCTACAATCCTTGCCAAATTCGCAAGGGCCGACTTCTAGTCACAGATTCCCGACAACTACACCGACGTCGCTCTAGAATTATTTGGACCTATTCCTGATGGCACCTTTGCTAGACCTCCGTCTGGGACGCTTCAAGCTCGAATGGTGCATCACTCAGTGCGACTGTCTTACCTATTAGCATCGGCACAATTTCCGGAACTAGTCAGTTGTCGGAGGCATGCCTTGTTTGCGGGGGAAACCTCAGCAGATACTCTTCGTTGGTGTCAAAGTCGACAAAGGTCTCTTCAGGGAAGTCGCCGAGATCATCAGCCGACACCCGGCAGAGTCCGTCTAGGCCCAAAAAGACCCCAGAGAGTCTCCTCTCTCCTTGATCAAATAGGGTAAAAATCCGCGAAAAATCCGATGCTCTCAAGCAGATTATGCTCCAGTTTTCAACGCCTCCAACCATAGCCACCGCAGTCTTATCTACCGAGAAGGCGACAAAAGCGCCGAGTGCCTCTTTAGAAAGCAGGTAGAGATCACAACCGAGCACCACCACACGGTCAACTGATCCAAGATCGTCTATCGATCGCAATCCATAGACGATGGCCGACAATGGCCCTTTACGGGCGGTATCGTCGATTTTGATGTCAGCTGAAGTGATACCTTCGCCTACCTCGACCGTTACCAGGCCCAGTTCCCTGGAAATACTGACCAGCCTCTCCGAGTTCGAGATCCCAGGGTCTAGTCCACTTAGCTCTCCTTTAGCTCTACCCATGCGAACGCTTCGTCCGCCTGTTAGTATCAAAGAAAAGGAACTATTAGCGAAAATTGGCGACAAGTTGAATAATCTTCCATCTGGTCTAATTTCGGGCCAACAAAGTGGCCACTACGAGCCCCTGGTTGACCCTTTCAATAGGGTAGTCAAGGACCTGCGGATTTCTATCACCGATCGGTGCAACTTCAGGTGCACTTATTGCATGCCTCAAGAAGGTATGCAATGGATCGATCGACACGAAATCTTGACTTTCGAGGAGATCACTAGGATCGCAAGGATCTGCGTGGAGAGATGGGGCTTTGACGGAATTCGCCTCACCGGCGGAGAGCCCACGGTCAGGGCTCAACTTCCGAGGCTTATTGCGAAGCTTAAAGAGATTGTCTCTCCGGTCACCAACAGGGAGATCGAAATCTCGATGACGACCAATGGCGCAACACTTCGGCTATTGGCCCACGACCTTCGAGACGCTGGGCTAAATCGGGTCAATATCTCATGCGACTCCTTGCATCGGGATCGATTTTACGAAATGACCCGTCGAGACCAATTTGATCGAGTGATGGAGGGCATCGACGCAGCTATAGAAGTTGGCTTCGCACCAATCAAGCTTAATGTCGTGGTCATGCGGTATGTAAATGATGACGAGATGGTTGACTTTGCCACCTTTGGCCGCGAAAAAGGGATCCAACCTCGCTTCATAGAGTTCATGCCCTTAGATGCCGAAGAGGGCTGGTCGCTTGACAAGGTATATTCTGCCGACGAAATCGTGGCTGCGATATCTTCGGTCTATCCGATAGAGGCAGTAACGAAGGGCTCTGAACCAGCAACCGTGTACCGCTATCTTGACGGGAAGGGATCGTTTGGCGTGATTCCATCGGTCACCAAGCCCTTCTGTGACAGCTGTGACAGAGTCCGCCTCACGGCGGAAGGTAAATTTAGGACCTGCCTATTTGCTATAGAGGAGTTCGACCTTCGAACTTTGCTGCGCGAGGGCGGATCAGATCAAGAAATAGCAGATGAAATAGAGCGGGCGGTAGGCAAGAAGTGGGCTGGACACTCCATCGGAAACGTTAACTTCATTAGACCCAAGAGATCTATGAGTCAGATTGGCGGATGACTCCGCATCAGCGCTAAATGTCCTCTAGAGTATCTTTATGTCTGAAGCTGGCTTAACTCATATCGATCCGCTGGGCAGAGCCCGTATGGTCGATGTCACCCCGAAGGACCCCACTCACCGAAGAGCAATAGCTCGGTGCAAGGTCTTTATGAAACCAGAGACCACCGCCATGGTCGCGAGCAATGCCGTCAACAAAGGGGATGTACTAGGGGCGTCCCGTATCGCTGGCATACAGGCAGCCAAGAGAACTGCTGAGCTCATACCACTTTGCCACCCTCTGCTCGTAGGATCGGTCTACATAAACTTCACCCTTGGTGATGACTATGTCGAAGTAGAGTCGCAAGTCGAAACCTTCGATAGAACCGGGGTCGAAATGGAGGCGATGACCGCCTGCGCAATCTCGGCCTTGACCATCTACGACATGTGCAAATCCACCGACCGTTCAATGATCATAGGTGAACTTGCCCTGTGGGAGAAGGTCGGAGGAAAGTCCGGCACTTGGAAAAGGCCCGGGGGGACTCTTTCCGAAGATTTCGACCTCTAAGAGTTGTAGTTCAAGCTAGCCTGAACTACTGATTTCCAACAATTTACGTTTTGTTCAGTTCCTCGTCCTTATTTGTGCTAAGTTTGTAATTACAAAGGTGTGATTGACCATGGGGATGAAGTTGGCTCTCTTGCTGATAGCCATGATGTGGTTCTTCGTTGCGGCGATTCCTCTCCTGTTAAAAAGGCGAGAGACACAGAACCTCGCATCGGTAAATCGCTTTTCCCGGTCTCTGATGGTGCTTGGAAGACAGTGCGTCTCTTTGGAAAGGTCTGACTGCATCGACATGACCCTCTCGGTCTCCGTCAGAAGAACCGAATTAATTCAGACTGGCTTCGATCGCAGGACTTCTCAAAAACCATCCCAAAAAACCTTAATCAAGAGGCGCAGGATCGCACTGGCTCTTGCGTCTGGTTCGGTCATCCCGCTTGCCGGAGGACTGGCATTCGGAATTGCCCTCGGACTTTATGTGTCCCTGCTATCCGCAGCCGCCATGGCAAGTTACGTTGGCGCACTCGCCTATGTCACCAAAGAGCAGAGAGATGCGGCCCAAGGACTGGGCAGTGGTACTCAAAGGCCATCGGTTGGCCCAGCTCAGCAACTGATTGGCTCTCTCGGGCTGCCTACAAGCTTGACTCGCTAGAATCATTACGTCCGGGGGTGTAGCTCAGCTGGTAGAGCGCTACGTTCGCAACGTAGAAGTCGGCGGTTCGAGTCCGCTCACCTCCACCAAAGTATCCGTATGAGAACCCTGCACGCGGTCCACGCCAGAGTTCGACTACTGTCCCGTCAAGACCGCTTGTGGAATTAACAACAACCTTTTCGTGGCCCATACCGATCAGAAAATGATTAGTACCACACTCTGATTACATACTTCTCATAAATGGAATGACCCTTTCGTTTATGAGAAGTATGTGCTAAGATTCTCTCATGAACTTCCGAAAGCCAATAGAAGAAGTGATACCAGGAGCCCAAGGAAAGCTCCTGAACGTCTTCGCACATACGAGTACGAATTTGAGCACAAGTACTGCCGCTCGCCTTTCAGGAGTCAGCCTAGCCCAAGCATCACGCATTCTTCCAGAACTCGCGCGAATAGGCATTCTGGAGCGTACAGACGTCCCTCCCTCGATCACCTATTGCTTTATTCCTGATAATTTGGCGTCGAAAGCTATCTCGCTCTTATCCCGGCTTCGGGAGATTGCGATCGATGAATTACGCCAGTTGGCACTAGCTAAGGTGGATCCATCTGTCAGCCTTGTCCTCTTTGGATCGTTTGCACGCGGCGAAGCCGACTCG
This sequence comes from Acidimicrobiaceae bacterium, assembly GCA_013044475.1. Classification (GTDB taxonomy): domain Bacteria; phylum Actinomycetota; class Acidimicrobiia; order Acidimicrobiales; family Acidimicrobiaceae; genus JABEUN01. Next base: position 3,757 of record JABEUM010000025.1, read on the forward strand.
GAAAGTGACATTGACGTTCTCCTGGTACACCCCGACGATGGCCAAGAGCTTGAGAGGTGGTCAGAGGGAGTTGAGGAGTGGCGACACTGCGCACAACTTCTAACTGGCAATGAAGTTCAACTAATGGCGGTCAATCAGTCCGAGATAGATCTCCTGCTTTGTTCAGGTCGTCCCGTATGGTTGGACATCTTGAGGGACGGCATTGCCATTTCCGGTAAATCACTTGACGAGCTACAATCTAGCGCATCAATGGATCGCGACTTTGTCTAAAGAGCCAGCGAGAACTAGACCAATCTCACTTGTCATGGCAAGACAGTACCTCGCTAAAGCCGAGGAGTTCCTGGCCTCTGCGAGGGATGATCTGGCCGCCAGCCGGATGACTGCTGCAACCAGTCTCGCTGTCCATGCCGGAATCTGCGCGAGCGATGCTGTTGCGGGGACAAGGCTCGGAAAGCGCTCTGCAGGCGATGGACACAATGAAGCGCTCACTTTACTGCGTCTATCAGGGGAGGACGGCATTGAGCTTGCGAGAATACTCGCCCGCCTAATTGCACTCAAGCCAAAGGCTGAATACGACCCCACCGACATACCACCAGCCACAGCACGTCAGGCTGTTGACTGGGCGCATCGATGCGTCAATATTGCCCGTAAAGTACTTAGCTAATTGATCCACTATTGAAGGTCGTGGATATCGCCCCACCTATTCATTCGAGATGGAGTCGTTCGGCGATTTCTGCAACGTCCAATTGGGAGCTTGCGATGTCGTAGACAAGCTGGAATGCGTCGTCGTCGGTGAGCTGTGGAGCAAGGCCGTTGAGATCGCAGAACACGACCGTGCTGAGCCAGGCGAGCCGCTTGTTACCATCCACTAGGGCGTGGTTCTTGGTCATCGACTGCAGGAGCGCAGCTGCCTTGAGATTCAAGGTTGCGTAGGCGTCCTCACCAAAGGCACTGGACCGGGGTCTGTTTACCGCTGAGTCCAACAAACCGACGTCTCTAACTGGACCGATTCCCAGCTTTCGAACCATCGTGATGATGTCCTCGAGTTCGAGATATTCAGTCTCCGTCATGCAGAACCAAGTCGCTCCAAGACATCGTTCCAGCGTGTCGCCATGCGTTTAGTCGAATCATCGACCCGCGCAACATGGCCGGATCGCTCGAGTCGTTCGAGCACCGCACGACGAATGACCTCTTGACGCGAAATGCCTTCAATTTCTGAGAGGGAGGTGAGCGCCTCTTCGAGAGTTGCGTCAGTTCTGAGAGTGAATGCCATTGGCCAATGATACCATATTGGTATCGGTAGTCAACTCTCAGTATTGGGAGGTCTCCATTGTGGAACCTAAGATCTGGGGCCGAATATTC
>JABEUM010000128.1 GCA_013044475.1 Acidimicrobiaceae bacterium
AAGTGGTAGTCGTGGTGGGCCGCAAACGTTCGGTCGTCGTCGTCGTCGGTTGGGTTACCGCGATAGCCGGAACCAATATCGTGGGCGGTGGCGGAGCGGGTCGATTATCGGCATAGACCATGGCGAAAGCGATGAAGAGAACGACCAAGAGCCAGGTTGAACGCCGAACGTTTTTTATCGCCAACTTAGACCACCTGCTGGATAATCGGCGAGTTCGCCGACCCACTCAGCAACTTTGCATTATCTAAAGCCTCAAGCAGCCTGAGCCTGAGTTCGCGGGCTACTTCCCACTGCCTGGCAGGAAGGGTGCGCACTAAAACCCTTAGCTGGAAGTATCCGATATGGATTGCCTCGATTCCAGTGACCACCGGAGGTGCAAGAAGGTACTGCGACCAAGCCTCCTCTTTGCCAAACTCCAAACATACCCCTCGCATCAGTTCGATCGTCTCGGACTTATGCGATTCGATTGGTACCTGTACGTCCAACACGACCTGTGACCAATCCTTCGATAGGTTGGCAACCTGCCTCACTTCCCCGTTCGGCACGACAATGAGCTCTCCGTAGAGTGTCCGGATCCTGGTGATCCTAAGCGTCAGTTCCTCGACGGTTCCGGAGACTCCTACCGTAGCGCCCGGAGCGGATATCGTAATAACGTCACCAACTCCGAACTGTCTTTCGGCAAAGATGAAAAAACCCGCCAGCAGGTCTTGGACGAGCTTTTGCGCTCCGAAACCGAGGGCGACTCCCATGACCGTCGCCGGAGCGACAAGCGAGCTGACCGGTACGCCGATGCGTAGAATTATCATCAAGATCGAGACGAAAAAGATCACTGAGTTCACGCCCCAGCCAACCGCCTGAACCATCGCATGGACATACTTGGATCTTTCGGATCTAACTAGCTCATCATGGATCTCCGTCTTCGCTAGCCTCACGAGCCTCGTCTCGGCACTATTCGAGACCCATTTAGTGAACCTAGCTGCGAGGATAGAGCCAATTGCGATCAGAACAATCTCGAGGCCCCTGGTCTTTGACCAGGACTCGAGCTGAAAGAACTCGTTGTGAAAAGAGCTAGTTAGAAACAATGCGAAATAGCCGCCCTGCCATCTGGATACTTCAAACAATACAAAACTAAACCCAGGCTACATCCGAAGCAGCAAAAGCTAGCTCTAGCCTTAGCAAAGACGGGTAAGGGGGCACTCTTCGACAAGGGTTGGTAATCGAAAACCTTACGCTCTGACGAGCCACTGATTCTCCCAAGGTATTCCCCTCGATCCGCAATTCCCTATTGGCCATCGGCTAGAGGTCCGTTCGTTATTTATCCGATAAGGCTCTGACGTCGCACCTGAAGTTTGATTCACTCAGCACGCACTCAACACGGTGGGCCGAGACGTAGTAATACCCGATCTGCTGATACTTATCCAGCAGTCGAAGTGCCTCCTGCTCGTCGAGGTCGAAGGCGATAAAGCCGACCTCCTGATAGCTAGCGTCGATCGAGGATCCGACGCAGGGAAGAAAGTCGATCTCCAAATTCGCTAGATCCTGGGCCAATTCGGCGTTCCTTCGTTCATTATCAGCGAAACTTGCCTCCTTGCCCATTGGATTCCAAGCGGTAAGGACCACGGCACTAGCAGCCCCAAAATACCGAGAACCACAGTCACGAAGTTCGACTCGCTCCCCTTGGGGGAGGAGTACTTCCAGCCGAGCAGTCAGGTACTCCTCCCATAATTCTTCGTCTAGCTCATGCAACTTGACCCTCCAACGTCGACCCATCGCTGGCTTGATCTACGATCCTAGCCTGGTAGAGCCTCAAGAAGTTGACCACAAAGTCGACCACCCGTAGCGACGCCTCCGCCACCTCCTGAGTATCTCCTTTCGACCACCGGACCAGATAAGGAACCGAAAAATCCTCGCTAGCAATTCCGAGTGAACCCAAAATAAGATATGCCGCTGACTCGGCCTCCAACTCCGCCGCAGAAACTGCTATGTCACTCCTATGGTGCATGGTCGCGTGTGCGAGTTCATGCAATGCGGTCTTGACCCTCTGTCGGGGCGGCAGGTTCCTCGAGACCACTACCGTTCTATCTCCGAAGTTAGTCTGTCCATTCGATCCCGCTAACTCGCCGAAATAGAAGGAGAAACCTAACCTTTCGACCTCTGAGACACACAGGTCGAGGAGGATCTCATCTGCCTCACCTTCTAAAAAGATCGGAACGAGTGGCTCGGAAATGGCTTCCCCATCGGTTTGGGAGAGGTCAAAGACCGAAGCCGATCTGAAATACTTGACAACTTCAACCTCTTTTGAATCGAAATTGCCCCGTTCCTTCGCAATCACCGGCACACAAATCCGAAGACCCTTCTCGCCACGCCTAACATGGCGACCGCGGGACAACCATCCCTTATAGCCCATGACGATCGTCGGGGTGAATCCCTTCTCTTTGGCTTGAGAAAATATCAAGAGCGAATTCCTGGGAGAGTAACTCGGTAGCCTCGCGGCAAATTTGAGAAACTCCCCGTATCCGCCCGAGGTAACAACTAAATCCAAAGCGTCGATCAGTCGCAGTCGAATATCATTTACGTCAAAATTCACACTTAATTCGGACATATCTTTGCCCCCGTTGATCGCAAAACAACCAGGGGCCACAGCCCGATACAACTCAACCAACCATAACGAATCGCTGTGACAGTCGACTAAGTGCATATAACAAAAATGGGGCCGCCCTATTTTGGACGACCCCATTGCAAACGATCCCGACTAGTGGATTCTCTTCCTTTGCAAAAATCCCATGAAGACCGCCAAGATAAAAACGCCTAGGGGAATAAGCAGAGTCAAATCACCACCCGCTGGGGTGTTTGACGGTGTTACCACACCGAGCATCGAATCACCTCCTAGTTACCATCTGGTCGAAGCTGACACGCTAAAACTCGTCAGCCCAATGCGTGACCCTCCACAAGAGCGAAGGGGCACTAAGTCGAATATTTAGAGTACGTAGAGCAGATACCAGACAACGATGCTCAGAACCGCAAAGTATGTCCAAAAAACCGTGAAACCATCCAGAGATGCACGGAAGTTTTCCGCCCTGGGCTGGTTGGAGACTCCGATTCCACCATCTTGAGCCGTGACTTTACGGGATCGGATAGAACGAGCAATCAGTGTCTCTAACCAATACATGCTTAAAAGAACGACCGCTGCGTAAACTGGACCACTTGCCACATAGATACCCGCGTATCCTGAAGAACCCGGCATGAAGTTCAGCCTGGTCAGAATCCATATCTGAAAGGCCCCTGCGAGTACTCCCAACAAAAGCGCAACCAGTGCTCCTACTTGCCAGTCAATGGTTATACCCATCCGCAGTCTGCGGTTAACCACCTGGATTATCACCGCACTTGCGATCACAAACACCATAATGATCGTTCCAAGAAGTGGAGAGGCTTTGATGCCGTTCGGGTCCCAAAGTCCATGCGAATTCAGGGATCTCAAGTAGAAGTAGGAGAACACAAGTCCACCAAAGAGCGTAGAAACCACCGCTATCAAAGTCCTAGAAGCGCTCCAAATCGCTCCCAAGTTTGCGTCATGGTAGTACTGCTCCTCGTCTACGGTCACATTTTCACCAACAGCGTTGCTCATATTTCACCCCCACTGCTCACTCCGACCACACTTGGCGCTGCTGGCGTAAGGTCCGCTACCGGAAGTGCGTTAGGATCGCCGTACTCATAAGGACCCGAAAGGATCACCGGAATCTTGTCGAAGTTACCGGGAGGAATCGGATATCCAACCTGCCATTCAAGGCCACGTGACTGCCACGGGTTGAGCGGACTCTTCGGTCTAGTAACTGCGAGTTGCCAGACAAAAGTAACTACGAAAAAGGCCAAGGATAGTCCAAGGACATAACTCGAGACCGTCACCCACTGGTTGAGGTGTTGGAGCCTTGCCGCATACTCGAAGACCCTTCGAGGCATACCCAACAGGCCAAGGGCAAACAGCGGCAGGAAGGTCGAGTTGAAGGCGATGAACATAGTCCAGAAGTGGATCTTGCCCCACTTCTCGTTCAACTTGACCCCAAAGTACAGCGGCGTGTAGTAGTAGATCGCCCCCATTACGGCAAAGATCAACTGACCCATGATCGTGTAGTGGAAGTGCGCCATAACGAAGTAGCTACCGTGCACAGTCACATTCACCGGAACGTCAGAGACGTACACCCCGGTGATTCCGCCAAAGAGAAAGTTGAAAAAGACCGCCAGCATAAAGAGCATCGGCACATCGAAGCGCATCCTAGCTCGCCACAAAGTTCCGAGACCGACCAGATAGATGAACCCAGTAGGTATCGATATCAACTCGGTAGTCAACATGAACAGTGGCCGCATGTCTGGATTCATCCCGCTCTGGAACAGGTGATGCTGCCAGACGAAGAAGCTCAAGACGGCGACACCGACCATCCCAGCCACCGCAGTCCTATAGCCAAAGAGCGGTTTTCGGGCAAAGACCGGCAGTATCTCCATGGTTAAGCCGAATCCGGGGAGAGCGAGCAAGTAGACCTCTGGGTGGCCAAAGAACCAGAAGAGATTCTCCCAGAGGAACGAACTACCGCCATGTCCAGCGTAGAGCATCGCCGTCTGCACGCTCCGGTCGAGTCCCATGACGTATAGGCCATCGATAAGGATCGGAACGGACAGCAGCATGGTAAATGCGACGGTGATCATGCCCCAGGCGATCATCGGCAACCTACTCCATCGCATCCCTGGTGCCCGGTAGTTGATGATCGTCGCAGTCATATTGATCGAGCTGGTAATCATCGAAAAGCCCAAGAGTGCGAAGCTGAACAGGTACGCATCCTGGCCGACACCTTGCTGGATCGACAGCGGAGCGTATCCGGTCCAACCCGACTGGAAGCCACCTTGCCAAAGCGCCGACAACAAGATGATGTATGCGGCGGGCGTGAACCAAAATGCCGCCGCCTCCAACCTTGGGAAGGCCACCCGCTTTGATCCGATCATCAGCGGAACTAAGTAGTTTCCGAATGGACCCATGACGACCGATGTCATCATCATCATCATCATGGTTCCGTGCTCACCAACTATCTCTAGATAGGTAGCCGGTCCCCAAATATGGTTCGTTGGCGACAGGAGCTC
>JABEUM010000129.1 GCA_013044475.1 Acidimicrobiaceae bacterium
CACCATCGTTTCAAACCATATAAAACCAAACGACGAAGATTTTCCTGACTTTGTCGTGATAACTACTCCAACGATACTTCAGAAACAAGCATTCGAACTATTGGGTGTTTCGCACCGCCTGGGATACATGTAGTCATAACTTTTCGCATCTACTATCGCAAATGCGCTGGCAGATTGCTTGAGGCTTGAATCAGGAACCTGAACTACGGACTAGCCGAGGATCGCACGGCCTCGGCAATCATGCGCTCCTGAAGCGCTACATCACCCGCCGACTGTTCCGCACCCTGGCCGCAGCACATCCGATTCCAACGACTTGATAAATATAGAAGCATCCTGGGTATTCCGTTGTCTCCAGGAAACCCAGCCTGTTTAGGTCCTTTGTCTGAACGTCTCGAAGCAATCGCGTGTGTGCGTACCAAAATGCTGGCCGAGCGCAAATAATTAACGTGGCCATGGCCAGGGATAAATAAATGGCCATTGACACGCGTCCATCAAGTGTTACGATATAACAATGTTCAAACTTGAAACATGAAATCTCAATATTCAAGGAGGCGAATTGACTGAAAAGGTCCAGACACCAACGGGCCTTGCGCGCAGGCCACAACGTTTGTCAGGGCAGGCGACGACAGATCGAATGCTGAAGACGGCTGTCGCGATGCTGGGTAACAGCGGACTCGCCGTGAGCTTGGAGCATGTGAGCTTGGAAGAGGTGATCCGTGAGGCTGGTGTCTCGCGCAGCGCCGTTTATCGAAGATGGCCGCATAAGGATTTGTTCTTTCGCGATGTGGTGATCGAGCTGGCTAAGAACGCCACTCCGGAGATCACTTATGAAGAGGTAGGACTCTTGCGCCAGGTTGTGTCCGAGCATGAGGAGTGGTTGCGGACGCCAGAAGGGCGCACCGGACTGGTGGCTGAATTGATTCGTAAGCTGGTTTTGTTGGATTTCGACACGCTCTGCCAATCGACCGCGTGGCGAACATATCTCACGCTGAATGCGGCGTTTTTGAGCATCTCTGACGACCAGACACGAGACCAGGTCGGCGCCGCGCTGACAGAGTCCGAACTGATCCACATTGCAACCGTAGCGAGTGCCTGGGCGATGATGACGAGTCTGTTCGGCTTTCGGATGCGGTTATCCATCGACGCCAGCTTTACGACGTTGGCGTCGATGCTGGACGCTTCGCTTCGAGGCATGGTGCTTGCTGCCTTGTCTGATCCGACCATCGTGACACGCCGAGTGTTCGCTAAACCACTTGGGGCGATCGAGGAGGCGAATTGGTCGTTGCCAGCGTTGAACTGCGTCACGATTGCCTGGGGAATGTTGGAGCCAGACCCCGATGTCGTCTGGGACACGCAGCGGATCACGATGGTGCGAGAGACACTGCGCGCCCTGAAGGTGGAGGACCTATGAACTTCCAGATTCTCTCGCCGCTCTGCGCACTGTCCGGCTCGGCTGATCGCTTGAGGTCGAACGAACGCCGGACGAGGGGGCGAGACTGATGCCGATCCCCGCAATCCGCACCCGAGGTCTCACCAAACGATATCGCGACTTCGTTGCGTTAGACGACCTCGACCTACAAGTCGAAGCGGGCGAGGTCTTCGGATATCTGGGGCCAAACGGCGCTGGAAAAACGACCACGATCCGTCTGCTCCTCGGATTGGCGAGACCAACGAGCGGAAAAGCAGAAATCTTCGATCGGGACTGCCACCGCCAGACCGTGGAGGCACACCGCAGGTTGGCCTTCGTTCCAGCGGAGTCCGGCCTCTGGCCCTCTCTTACCGGAGAGGAGACCTTACATATTTTGGGCCGTGTCCAAGGAGGAGTCGACCTCGCCTACCGCTCCGAGCTCATTGAGCGGTTCGAACTCGACCCGACCAAGAAGGTCCGGGCCTACTCGAAGGGCAATCGCCAAAAGGTACTTTTGATCGCCGCTTTGATGACGAGGCCGGACCTGCTCGTGCTGGACGAACCGACGAGTGGACTGGACCCAATCATGGAGGAGGCGTTTCGTCACAGTGTGCGAGAAGCACGCGACCGCGGCCAAACCATCTTCTTGTCTTCGCACATCTTGGGCGAGGTCGAGGCACTGTGTGACCGGGTCGCGATACTGCGCGCGGGCCGAATGGTCGAGGTGGGAACGCTCGCACAACTGCGCCATCTCTCGGCGTTGACCATCGAGGCAACCTTTAACGGCCCTGCACCCGACCTGACCCAAGTGCCTGGGGTCACACGAGTGGTCGTGGAAGAGAGCCGCGTCCATCTCCAACTCCAAGGACCAATCGCCCCGCTCATTGAGGCTTTGGCCAGCACCGATCTACAGGGCTTGCTCAGCCGCGAACCGTCGCTGGAGGAGCTATTCCTTGCCATCTACGAAAGCCCCATTGACTTTGCCCAAGGCCATGTCTCAACAGCGGTCGCTGCTAACGAGGGGAATCGTCCGTGACCGCCACGCTGACAGGTCCACGGTCGGATGAGACCACACCGTCTGGTCGGCATCCGTCTACCATTATCGCTAGACAGGTGGGGCGCGAGGCAGTCCGCTCGGGATTGTTGTGGGGACTCGCGTTCGGCGTATTCATCGTCCTCCAGACTTCGGCATACACGTCTCAATACAAGACTCCGGTGGCCCGCGCCGGCTTAGCTCGAGCGTACGGCACCAATCTCGGTCTCAACGCTCTGTTGGGTCAGGCCAAGGCAATCAACACGGTAGGTGGGTGGGTCGAATGGCGGTTCCTCGGCATCCTCAGCATTCTTGGCTCCGTTTGGGGTCTGTTGACTTCTTCTCGACTGTTGCGTGGCGAGGAGGGAGCGGGCCGCTTTGATTTACTCCTGGTCGGCCAGACCACTCGCGGGAGGGCGACAATTCAGTCGTTGACCGGCCTCGCTGTCGGCGTGATGGCGATGTTCGTGCCGATACTGGTGGGCACAATCATCGTCGGTCACGGTGCCTCAGTCGGTCTCCATTTAGGGCAGAGTCTTGCGCTCTCCGCTGCCCTCATCTCCGGGTCGGTAATGTTCCTGACCATTGGCTCACTGACTAGCCAACTGGTGCGCACCCGCGAGCGCGCCGCTGCATTCGCTGGAACACTGTTCGCAGTGGCGTTTGCGCTGCGGATGGTGGCCGACACAGTCGCCGGTGCCCACTGGCTCATCTGGCTGAGTCCGCTCGGGTGGATTGAGGAGTCCCATCCCCTCACGGGACACGATCTCTCTCCGCTGTGGATCGTCCTTGACATGACGATAATCACCAGCGTCGCGACTTGGCGATTGGCGCAAATACGCGACGTCGGCGCCGCTGTTTTCTCCGGCTCCGATACTTCTGCTCCGCACCTTCGACTCCTCGGTAACCCAGTGACCCTCGCTATCCGCCTCGCACGCTCGACCATTGGCGGTTGGTTGCTTAGCGTGGCGGCGTTTGTCATCCTTATCGGGGCGACGGCCGAGTCGGCGACCGCGGACCGAAGTGGATCGAGCGGGATTGGCCAGGCGTTGGGCAGACTCGGCGCGTACGGATCGTCCGTCGCGGATTACCTGGGGCTCACGATGTTGATGGTTGCTCTCATCGTCGCGATGATCGCCGCTACTCAGATGACGGCGATCCGACGTGAGGAGGCCGACGGACACCTGGAGGTACTTCTGGTGCGGCCCCTCCGACGCAGTTCGTGGCTCGCCGGTCGAGTAGCCCTTTCGGTTCTGATCCTGGTCGTAACCGGTGTCGTCGGCGGTCTCGGAACCTGGATCGGTGCGGCGTCTCAGAACGCTGGCATAAGTCTTGGTGCACTAATCCTGGCGGGGTTCAACGTTGTACCGCCAGCAATTGTGTTACTAGGTCTGGGCGCGATGACGTATGGCCTGTGGCCTCGAAAGACGGGCGTCGTTGTCTATGGCTACCTCGCTTGGTCATTCCTAATCGAGATGGCGGGTGGGCTTAGGAAGGTAAGTCACTGGCTCCTCAATTCGTCGGTCTTCTTCCATATGACACCCGCCCCTGCGACCAACCCGAATTGGACAAGCGCAACGATCATGATCGGCCTCGGGGCTGTCGGCATTTTCTTCGGAGGCTTCTCTTTCCTCCGACGCGACCTACAGACCGACGCAGGAGAAATGTCATGACGCCGGTCATCACAACAAAGAGTCTCACCAAGACCTTCGGATTGCATCGGGGTGTTGACAAGCTGCAGTTCGAGGTAACCAAGGGCGAGGTGTTCGGTTTCCTCGGACCGTAGGAGCAGAGAAGTCCACGAAAATCCGCCTACTCCTTAGCCTCTAGCATCCGACCTCCGGAAAGACGACCGCTTTCGACAAAGACCAGATGCACAATGCTCCAGCAATCCTTAGCGTACCCTTGGCAAGTGCGCTCCTTACGGTCTGGCGTCTGGACGAGTTCACGTCCATGACGTCCTGGCTCTGAAGACACCCTCGCATTCTAGCGAAAGCACCAGACGGGGGCTGACTTCCACGATCACGGCAAGACTTGGTGGTTAGGGCACTTAGACACGTACTTGCGAGTGTGCGAGGCGATCGTCGATCGGCTGAAACCTCTCAGCCTTCGAGACGTCGATCGAGCGCTCTGGAAATGGGGTCGACTCATTGCGTAAGAAGAATCACGGAGGCACGTCGGAGCGATGAAAGCGACGCCAAGTGAACGAAGTGAAGTGCTCATCCACTTCAAGAACCAGATGGCCGACGACCCAGTTGTCCACCTGGAGAAGGTCGCCGTAGAGCGTGCCGGGGCGGATGTTAACGACATCTGGGATGTTCACTACAAGAACAGCCGATGGTGAGCAGCCCGTTGAACTTTTACTCGCAGCAGGCTTTCCAAGTGGACGACAAGCCTGCTTTTGGAGGTCACTCGACTACTTGATGTGTATCCCTGATATGGCTCTGGAAATGATGAGACGCTGGATCTCGCTGGTGCCTTCGAAGATCGTATAGATCTTTGCGTCACGGTGCCAGCGCTCTACGGGATACTCCCGTACATACCCATAACCACCAAGTATCTGAATCGCCTCTTCTGTAACATGGACTGCGGTTTCGCCGGCAAAGACCTTGGACATAGACCCTTCGCCACTGTTGAACGGTACTCGGTTAGCGGCCATCCAAGCTGCCCTGTAGACCAGCAACCTCGATGCGTCAATCCTCGTCGCCATATCGGCAAGCTTGAATGCGATGGCCTGATTCTCGATGATCGCCCGACCGAACTGCCTTCTCTCCTTCGCATACTGAAGGGAATATTCGTACGCCGCCCTCGCTATTCCGACCGCCTGGGCACCTACCACGGGCCTCGAAGCTTCGAAAGTAGCCATTGCCGCTTGAGAGGATGCCTTCTTGCCTTCCCGCACCCTAGCCAGTCTTTCGTCGAGCTTCTCCTTGCCGCCTAGCAGGCAAGATCCCGGAATCTTCACGTCTTCGAGTATCACCTCGGCGGTATGGGAGGCCCGAATCCCCATCTTTTTAAACTTTTGCCCTTGGGAGAGCCCTGGAGTATTTGGAGGAACTACGAAACTAGCCTGCCCTCTCGATCCCAGCTCAGGATCTACGCTCGCAACTACCACGTGGATGTCGGATATACCACCGTTTGTAATCCAAGTCTTTGTGCCATTTAGCGTCCAGGTATCACTCTTCTCGTCGTAGACGGCCCTTGTCCGCAAGGAACTGACGTCGGATCCGGCGTCCGGCTCGGTCACGGCAAACGCCGCCACCTTAGGTGACTCGACGGTACCGAAGCATTGGGGTATCCACTCGCCGATCTGTTCCGGTGTTCCGTTGGCGAAGATACCGGTTACAGCCAGGATTGTGCCAAAGATCGAAAGGCCGATGCCCGCATCACCCCAAGCCATCTCCTCGCTCACTAGAGCCATCAGTAGGCCAGACTTATCGGCGAAAGCGTTGGCAATGAAATCAAAGGAGTACAAACCGATCTTCGCAGCTTCTTCGATGATCGGCCAAGGGGTCTCTTCTCTCTCGTCCCATTCGTGCGCCGCCGGCCTGACAACATTCTCTGCAAATTCGTGCACCCACTTTTGGATCTGAATCTGATCCTCACTAAGTGTCAGGGAAAACTCGGCCATTACGCCCCGCCTTTCGATAAGCGTCCGGAAATCTTCAGTTATATTACCATCTAGTAACATAACGTGCTCCATTTACCGAAGTAATTATGAAACTTTAATTTCCAGAGACGATCAGCCCTCGAAGAACTGGGTCCAACTAGGCCTTTCTAAACCTGAATCCCAAATCGGAATCTTCAACGACGTAACCGAGTTGGAGGATCTCGTCCCGAAATCTGTCGGCGGCCGCAAAATCCCTCTCCGAACGCGCAACCTTCCTCTGCTCGGCTAGCGCTATCACCTCTTGTGGAACCTCAAGCCTGTCCTGGACTACTATCCCCAATGTCGCAAGCAACAATAGGGCAGCCTTTGCATTGGAAACTGCCTCTTCGCTCTGGGCCCGGTCTAATGCGAAGTTCGCCCGAGTGATCGCTTCAAAGACGTATGACAGTCCGACCGGCGAGTTCAGGTCCTCGTCCATCGCATTATTGAAGCCGTCGATCACGTCTTTGCTCGGAGCAACCTCCGGTCTTTGCAAAACGACGTCGGCGAATCTCCTGGCAAATGCGTCTATTCGCTCGAGAGATCTGGCCGCATCCTGGAGAATCTCCGTCGTCACCTCTAATGGTGAGCGATAATGGGATCGAGCGACTAGAAGCCGATAAGCCCTCGGATCGGTCGAATCCAGCAGATCTTTCAGGGTCGTGAAGTTTCCGAGACTCTTAGACATTTTTTCATCGCCGACCATGACAAAACCGTTGTGCATCCAGTGCCGGGCAAAGTTCTTTCCCATCGCGATCGCTTGGGCCCGCTCATTCTCATGGTGCGGGAATGCTAGATCCATGCCGCCTCCATGGAGATCGAAGCCCTCCCCCAGTATTCCCAATGCCATAGCGACGCACTCGGTATGCCAACCTGGGCGTCCGAAACCAAACTGAGACTCCCATCCCCACTCATTCTCCGGAGTCCTCTTCCACAGAGCAAAGTCCAAAGGAGACTTCTTCTGCTCATCGACCTCCACTCGGGCTCCACTTCGGAGGTCCGCTAGGTTCTGCCTCGCCAAAAGGCCATACCCATCGACCTTTGCGACCTCGAGGTAGACACCGTCTGTGGTCTCATAAGCGACACCGGTTGAGACCATTTCCGTCACCATCTCGAGCATCTGTGCTATCCAGTCGGTAGCGTGCGGGGTCTCGTCGGGCTTGTCGACTCCGAGTCGCTCCATCAAATCCCACCAGACTTCTTCGTACCTCTTTGCGAGCTCCCCTGCGCTAATCCCGAGTTCGGCGGCCCTGGTGATAATCTTGTCGTCGACGTCGGTGATATTCGATACGAAGCGAACCTCAATCCCTCGATACTTCAGATACCGCCTCAGAATGTCGTAGACTAAGGTGAAACGACCGTGTCCAAGGTGCGGCTCATCGTACACGGTTGGACCGCAGACGTACATGGAAAACTTTCCCTCGGTACTTGGGACTATTTCAACTATCTCGGAAGATTGGGTATCAAAAAGGCGGGGCATAGCTAGCCAATTCTAGTTGACCCATCGACGATAGAAGTTCCACTAGCAGCGAAGGTGGGACTAATCCAATATCACGCTTGGCTTTAAGGGCTGTCTCGGTGGCCATCTATAGCGTCTGACCGCCTATTCAGCTGGGCCTAGGGTCGATATCACCCTCGCCTCGGGCGCCAATTGGATCGAAATCCAGCCGCAGCTAATAATCGAGGTGCCTTTGGCCAGCGGCACTCTGGGCAACTACTCTCTAATGAAACCATTTTGCGAACTTGTACCAAAAAAGGATCGACCTTACATGAACATCTCACTACCCGAACGGCCGAGCGCAGAAGGCCTAGAGGCTAAGTGGAGCGAAGTCTGGGAGAAGAGGGGCATCTACCGCTTTGATCCCGACTCCAAAAAGCCGATCTTTTCCATTGACACTCCGCCGCCGACGGTCTCGGGTTCGCTTCACATCGGTCACGTGCTCTCCTATACCCATACCGACATAGTCGCCAGGTACAAGAGGATGCTCGGACACGAGGTCTTCTATCCAATTGGCTGGGATGATAACGGAGTACCAACCGAGCGCAGGGTGCAGAACTATTTTGGGGTCCGTTGCGAACCGGAGGTCCCCTACGACCCAAACTTCGTGCCCCCATCCGAGCCATCAAAAGACCAGATTCCGATATCCAGGCGGAACTTCATCGAACTCTGCGAGGAGTTGACCTCAAAAGACGAGCAGATTTTCGAGGAGCTCTGGCGAACAATTGGGTTGTCGGTCGACTGGACGAAGACCTACTCCACCGTCGGCGCAAGGTCTCAAAAGATCTCCCAGACTTCATTTGTCCGGCTGATCAAGCAGGGCGAACTGTACTCCCAAGAGTCCCCGACCCTGTGGGACGTCGATTTCCGGACCGCAGTCTCCCAGGCAGAACTTGAAGACCGTGAAGTCCCAAGCGCCTATCACCGGGTACGGTTCGATCTGAAAAGCGGTGGCGCGGTTGAAATTGAGACGACCAGGCCCGAGCTGATACCGGCTTGTGTCGCCCTCGTGGCCCACCCAGATGACGAGCGATTCAGCGGTCACCTCAACAGTAGGGCCTACAGCCCACTCTTTGGCGTCGAGTTACCCATCGTTACCCATCCGCTGGCTGACCCGAACAAGGGCACCGGCATTGCGATGGTCTGCACATTCGGCGATCTCACCGACGTGACTTGGTGGAAGGAGCTCTCCCTTCCGATAAGGCTGATCGTCGGGAGGGACGGTAGATTTTTACCTTCAATCCCCTTTGGCAGCGACAACTGGCCTACCAGGGATCAAAAAGCAGCCGAACTGGCCTACCAGGAGATAGCTCAGAAGGCGGCGAATGGCGCCCGCAGGCGAATCCTCGAGCTGCTCAAGGATTCAGGTAACCTCATCGGCGAGCCAAAGCCAATAGTCCACCCGGTCAAATTCTTTGAAAAGGGCGACAAGCCACTTGAGATCGTCGCATCTCGCCAGTGGTTCATCAAGACACTCGACAAGAAGCCGCGCCTCATCGAGCTCGGCGGACACATCAGTTGGGTGCCGAAATTTATGCAGGTGAGGTACGACAACTGGGTTGAGGGTCTCAACTCGGACTGGAACATATCCCGCCAGAGGTTCTTTGGGATACCCATCCCTATCTGGTACCCAACGGACGAGCTAGCGGAACCGATCTTCGACAAACCGATCATTCCAGACGAAAGCCTCCTGCCATTGGATCCTCAGAGCTCGGCTCCCCCCGGCTATCAGGAATCCCAGCGTAACCAGCCACACGGTTTCGTCGCCGACCCTGACGTGATGGACACCTGGGCTACATCGTCGCTTACGCCGCAGATCGCAGCGGACTGGCTCAATGAGCCAGAGCTATTTGATCGGCTATTCCCGATGGACCTGCGCCCACAGGGCCAAGACATCATTAGGACCTGGCTCTTCTACACCCTTCTAAGGTCAGAGCTAGCCCATAGGGTCGCCCCTTGGAAATCAGCCATCATCTCCGGTTTCGTCCTCGATCCCGACAGGAAAAAGATGTCAAAATCCAAGGGAAACGTCGTCACACCGCTTCCTCTAGTAAAAACTCACGGGGCCGACGCACTTCGCTACTGGTCCGCTGGGGGTCGGCCAGGGGTCGACACCGCCGCCGAAGAGGGTCAGATGAAGGTCGGCAGGAGACTGGGGATAAAGATCCTAAACGCTTCTCGCTTCGTGCTTGGCCTAATCCAACAGCCCCTCGAGCAGTCGGAGAAAAATGCCAAGGTTTCACTCAAACCGATAGATGCCGCACTATTAGCGCGACTCTCACAGACTATCAAGGAAGCGACCGCCGCCTTAGACGATTACGACCACACGAAGGGGATAGAGGTCGCCGAGAAGTTCTTCTGGGAGTTCTGCGATGACTATTTAGAGTTCGTAAAACTCCGCGGCTACCGGGAGATCTCTTCAGATGGATCCATGACGGTCGAATACGGCGCTGCAGTCTCTGCGAGGGTGACGCTACTAGCTGGAATATCCGTTTCACTGCGGCTGCTAGCCCCCTACCTACCGTTCTCGACCGAGGAGGCCTGGTCCTGGTGGAACGAGGGGTCGGTCCACCAAACTCGTTGGCCCGAAGAGGGCGATCCCTCTATCCTCGCAGCCTCCTTTGCAAAGGAGCTTTTTGGGGTTGAACTAGAAACAAATGGCCAGGGCGACGACCTAGCTCTACTCGGATTGGCATCGAGTTTGATGTCGCAGCTTCGCAAGACCAAGACCGAAGCGAAGGTTTCCGTAAAGACACCGATTGACTCAGTAGAGATTGGAGCCGACAAGAAGCGGCTCATATCCCTCCGGCTTATAGCCGACGACCTGCGGCGTGCGCTTGTAATCGAAGGTGAGCTGGCGGAAGTTGAAACCGAGGAGGGGTCGGAGCCGTGGGCGAGGGCCAGGGTGAAAGTGGTGGACCCAGCGGGTTAGGCTAGCCCAGCAGCTCGTCTAGCTTTGCCCTAGAAACCGGGCCGTCGTAGGAGACCTCACCGGAGGACAATGCGACGCATCTGTTGGCGATGCCGAGAAGATCAAGTGAGTGAGAAGCCACCAAAAAGGACTTCTTCTCCTTCAAGCTCTCGCCGATCAACTCCAGCAAGGTGTTCTTGCCAGACTGGTCTAGACCGACGAAAGGTTCGTCGATAATCATCGCCTTAAAGGGACGAATAAAGGCCATTGCAAGTGCGACTTTTTGTCGCATGCCCCTAGAGAAGCCACTCGGCATGCGGTCCTTCACCTGGATGAGTCCGAATCGATCCAACAAGTTCTCAGCCAGTTTCTCAGGGCTGTCCACTCCACATAGCTTCGCCGAGAAGTAGAGGTGCTCGATCGTCGAAAGGTCGTCGTACAGGGAAGGCGTGTCAAAGGCAACAGAGAGTACGCTCCTGGCGTCCTTCGAACCCGCTTTCGCCCCAAATATCAGGACGTCTCCAGAATCGGGCTTAGAAAGTCCAGATAGAATTCGCAAAAGAGTCGTCTTTCCAGATCCATTATGGCCAACGAGGATGACCACCTCTCCCTGGTTAACCTCGAAGCTAACCCCCGCTACAGCCGGGGTTCCATCGAAGGACTTAGCTATCGATTTGAAGCTGATCGCTCCGGTCTTGCCCTTGGGTTGAGAAATCCTCTTACCTGTATCGCTCACGTCTCTGGGATCCTTCTTCTTATCCAAGCCGAACCGGCAATGGGTACAATCAGCGAGAAAGTTCCGGCGGATATCAGAGTCGAATATAGATTCGCGGGATCACTCGCCATGCCCCTAGCTTCAAAGACGGGTATAAATCCGCATCCGGCGATGAGTATCGGCAGGAACTCTATCACCATCTTTACCATCTGTACGGAGTCCGCCGCCATCATGGAAAGTGCGCTTTCGGCTCCGCCTTTGCCAAGCGCAGATATCCCAGCTCCGACGAGTCCACTTGAAAGTACCGGAATCGCTATCAAAAGCGCCATGATTGTGTTCTCTCCACCACCGGGGAGTAGACCAAGCAGAACAAAGGATGGGATCGCGAGGATAACTCCGGCTATCAAAGGTCCGATCACCAGGATCCTCTCGACCCTTCCTCTTTCGATTGGACTCAGAGAAACTATTTCTGGATGGTCCACCTCCTGGCTTAGCGCGTCGGTGAGCTCTATCCCGACCAACCAGCCAGCGATGATCCCCGGGAGGGCGAGAAGTGGCGAGGTATCCACTGCGTATTTCGCCGAAACAAATATCACACCCTCTAACAAAACGACCCGGACTACCTTGGAATATCCCCACCTCAGTGCGGGGACCAGACTCCGCCAGAGGTCAGGGGCCTTTTCAAAAACGAGCCTTCTGAATGGCTCGGTGAATGACGTCCTCGGGCGTATCTTGTCTCCGACGAGTGACCTTCTCATCAAAGCCACAGTTCTGAAATCCCTAAAGGTCGCGGCAAAGCGGATTATACCGATCAGCCTCGCCCTGCGTTGGAGGATCTCTGGATCGACCCCTGGGATGAGAAAGAGGCCCAGAGCTACGACGACTGCGGAGAAAGCGAGTGCAAAAAACAGCGTCCCTGACACCACAGCTACCCTCGCACCGAACCCCGCCATCATGATGAGTCCACCGGGCATCAGTCTTACGAAAGACGTCGGATCGAGGAGCAAGAAGACCCCTGCGAGCGCTATCACCGCGGTCTCCGCCAAGCTAAAGTAGGCTATTCGAGCCCGTGCCCCCGAGATTATCGCCGCAGAAGCTTGGTAGCTGATCGTCACCACCATAGCAAAACTGATACTAGACGCAGTCGACTGCCAGGCATTCTTGCTCGCCAGCAGATGAGCGAGCGAGACCCCAATCGCCCCTCCGGCAATTACGCCTACAAAGAGGCTATGGCGTAACGAAACCGCCAGCTTCGAGCGCAAAAAACGCTCCACCGGATAAGGCGACAGAAGTACCATCTGAATCTCTGAACCGAGTAGCCCCAATGGACCGCCCCTCGAGCCACTCCTAATCCCGAAAAAGATCGCCATGAGCCAAAGGATGTCGCCGCCCATGGCGAGATGCCCCGCAAGAGCACTCCGGTCCGATGGTACCGCAGACATAGACGCCGTGGCACTCGCCACGACGTCCGCCAAAATACCTAAACCAAAGGCCGCAAGATATGCCCGGTAGATCGCCTGAAAGAGATTGACCCTCTCGACAAAGTGGGCTCGCCTAGCACCTTGGAGTTCTACAAGGGGATCGGAGATCTAGATCAGCCCCCGGAAATATCCCTAATCGACTTCTTTCCCGCCGACAAGAATGGCATCATCCCACGGAGTTGTACTCCGACGCCCTCGATCTGATGGGCATTTGCTTTTGCCCTCAGCTCGTTAAAGTGGACCTGACCAGCTTCGTTCTCAGCTATCCATTCCGAAGCAAACTTGCCGGACTGGATCTCGTCCAGGACCCTCTTCATCTCAGCCTTAGTCTCCGAAGTCACAATCCTCGGACCGCGGCTCAAACCGCCGTACTCGGCGGTCTCCGATACTGAGAACCACATTCCGGATAGCCCCTCTTCATAGAGAAGGTCAACGATCAGTTTTAGCTCATGGAGGCATTCGAAGTAAGCCGACTCCGGCTGATATCCCGCCTCGACGAGGGTTTCGAAGCCCGCCTGAACCAAAGAGGCCAACCCGCCACAGAGCACTACCTGCTCCCCGAAAAGGTCCGTCTCGGTCTCCTCGGAGAAGGTGGTGTCGAGTACCCCAGCCTTCGTTGAACCGATGGCGTGTGCATAGGCGAGGGCAAGATCGTGTGCTTTACCCGTAGCGTCCTGGGCTACGGCAATAAGAGATGGCGTTCCGCCGCCCTCTTGGTAAGTTCTCCTCACCAAGTGACCCGGTCCCTTTGGCGCAATCATGATCACGTCGACATTGTCCGGGGCCTCTATCTGTCCAAACCTAACGTTGAACCCGTGGGCAAAGGCTATCGCTACACCTGGGCGCAGATTGGCAACGACATCCTCATCGTAGATCTTTTTTTGCACCGTGTCCGGGGCCAAAAACATGATGAGGTCAGCTGACTTGGCGGCTTCGGAAACCGAGACCACACTGAGACCCGAAGCCTTGGCCTTCTCCGCCGAGGCCGAGCCGGGCCTTAACCCAACTACAACATCTACTCCCGAGTCAGCCAAATTGAGTGCATGGGCATGACCTTGCGAACCATAACCGATGATCGCCACTTTCTTGCCTTGTAACAGGCTTGGGTCAGCATCGGCCTCGTAGTACATCTTCGCCATTTAAGACGCCTTTCCTGATTTGGATCTCGCTCTAGTCGGAGCGCTTCGGTCCAACTTCTGCAAAGCCACCCTACCAGTTCGCTGTATTTCAACGATCGGGTAGGCACCGAGCAGCGCTTCGAAGTCGTCAAGCATCTTGGGAGAACCTGCGAGCATCACCGTTAGCTTGTCGAAGCCGACATCGACGATCTTGCCGTCGAAGATTCTCACGAGTTCAATCAACTCGGATCGAGTCTCGGAAGAGGTCGAAATACTCCCCATCAACAGCTCGTACTCTACTGCCTGCGCAGCATTGATCTCAGAGATCTTCAGGACGTTGATCAACTTGTGAAGCTGCTTTGTTATCTGCTCCAAAGGGGCGGATTCGACGTCAACGACGATGGTGACCCGCGAAAATCTTTCATCTTCAGTCGGAGCCACAGAAAGGGAGTAGATGTTGTATCCCCTCCTCGAAAAGAGCTGTGCAATGCGGGCTAGTACACCCGATTTATTCTCGACCAACACCGACAAGACGTGGTGTTTCGCCTCCAAATTGGTCCTATTGCCCCCCATGGGGACCACCGAACTCGAAAAGGTCACTTTCTCTCCATTTCTTGTGGTCCGATGACGATCTCGTCATTTGTCTTGCCCGCTGGCACCATCGGAAATACCTTTTCCCAAGTGTCTGTCCTAAAGTCGATCACGACCGGACGGTCATTTATCGAATTTGCCTTCTCGATAGCGACTTCGACCTCATCGGCGCTGTCGACCCTAATCCCGACGCATCCCATCGCCTCGGCCCACTTGACGTAGTCAGGGAGGTCAGGGGAGAGGTATACCTCGGAATAGCGCTGGTCGTAGAACATCTCCTGCCACTGCCTCACCATCCCCAAGTAGGCGTTATTTAGGATGGCCACCTTGATCGGGATCCTCTCAGCGGTAGCGGTTACGAGTTCCTGTGCAGTCATCTGAAAACAGCCGTCTCCGTCAATCGCCCAGACCACCTTGTCCGGCCTGCCGACCTTTGCACCAAGCGCCGCTGGAACAGCAAAGCCCATAGTCCCAAGTCCACCCGAATTCACCCAGGTGTTTGGGTGGTTGAACTTCCAAAACTGTGACGCCCACATCTGATGCTGACCAACCCCAGAAACCACGATGGTGTCTGGTGGCGCCATCTGCCTCAACCTCTCGATGACATATTGCGGCTTTAGCGGACGACCGCCTGGGTCCTGGTTGTAGCTCAACGGATACTTTTCACGCCAGGTGTCAAGCTCGGCTATCCACGGTTCTAACTGGCTCTTAAGATCGACCTTGAGCTTCTTGATCTCCCTGGTCAACTCGGGAATCACCAACTTCAGATCCCCAACAATCGGGACGTCTGGGTTTCTGATCTTGCCGAGTTCGGCGGGATCGATATCGACGTGGATGACCTTGGCATAGGGGGCAAAGCCTGCGACATTGCCAGTGACACGATCGTCAAAACGTGCCCCCAAGGTAATCAGTAGGTCGGACTTCTGCATCGAAGTCACCGCCGTGTAGTTGCCGTGCATACCTGGCATCCCGAGGCAAAGTGGGTTGTCGTCTGGGAAGGCCCCCCTCGCCATTAGGGTCGTCACGACCGGTATTCCACAGTGCTCGGCCAGAGCCAAAAGCTCTTTGGTCGCACCCGCTCTTAGCACGCCGCCCCCGACGTAGAGGACCGGGCGAAGCGACTTCGAGATCAGCTTTGCCGCCTCCTGGATCATCTTTGGATGGCCCTTGAGCGTCGGCTTATACCCCGGAAGGTCGACACTCTCGGGCCAGTACCACTCCATAGCCTGGTTTGAGACGTCCTTCGGCAAGTCAATCAGGACGGGACCGGGTCGGCCGGTCGTGGCGACGTGAAAAGCCTCCCGGACGACCGTTGGGATCTGCGAGGCATCGGTAATCAACCAGTTGTGCTTGGTAACGCTCATCGTGATTCCGGTAGTATCGGCTTCTTGGAAGGCATCGGTGCCAATCAAGCTCGTTCCGACCTGCCCGGTGATCACCACCAGCGGGATCGAGTCCATGTAGGCGTCGGCAAGGGCGGTAACGATATTCGTGGCCGCCGGTCCCGAGGTGACCATCGCAACACCCGGACGACCCGTGACGTGCGCATAGCCTTCTGCTGCGTGGCCAGCACCCTGTTCGTGCCTTACCAAGATATGCCTGATGGTCGAGTCCAAAAGTGGGTCATAAACCGGAAGAATCGCCCCTCCGGGAAGTCCAAATATAACCTCGACCTGCTCCATCTCAAGACTTTTGATCAGCGCCTGGGCACCTGTCAGTTGCATCTTGCTGACTCCTCAAAGCTAGAACTTCGGCCCCAATCTGGGTGCCGTCTCACTGCACTCGATCGCCATTCACCTGCGATCTACCCTTTTTCCACCGAAGTTTCGGTGGACACAATCAACACACGGCGGCTCTCGTCCAAAGACCCTAGAGCCTCCTCGGACTAAAGACGAAACGAACCACTTTTGGTGCGGATAAACAAAAAGACCTCCCCGAGGGGGAGGTCTTGTAGCGCACCGGGTGACCCGCTACGCTACGAAGGAAGTACTACGATCTCTGAGGCGAAATTTGCCATGGGGATATACTAGACGCTAACAAAACGCCTCTAGGCTCCGGTAACGGCACCTATTTCAGCTCCTTTGACTAATTTTGCATACTTTGCCAAAAATCCTCGTGTATATTTCGGCTCTGGATGGGTTACTCCCGCCTGCCTATCAGCAAGTTCTTTCTCGTCAACCACCAGATCGAGGGTGTGCTTTTCGACATCGATGACTATCTTATCTCCGTCTTTTACCAGGGCGATTGGTCCCATATCGACCGCTTCTGGCGAGACGTGGCCGATACACAGGCCATGAGTTCCCCCGGAGAATCGCCCGTCGGTGACTAGTGCCGAGTCGGCACCCCTGCCTGCACCCTTCATCGCACCCGTTACTGCGAGCATCTCACGCATGCCGGGACCGCCCTTTGGTCCCTCATAGCGTATTACTACGACGGTGTTTGGCTGGATTTCGCCTGCGAGGATGGCGTCCAATGCCGCTTCCTCACCGTTGAATACCCTCGCAGTCCCCTCAAAGTAGTCGACGTCGATTCCGGCAACTTTTACGACCGAGCCCTTCGGCGCTAGCGACCCGGACAAAATAGCGATGCCGCCGACTTTATGGATCGGGTTGTCAAGGTCATGGATCACGACCCCGTCGGGCTTAGGTGGCTTAACTGCGTCGAGGTTCTCCCCCATTGTCTTGCCGCTGACGGTTAGCGCATCAAGATTGAGTAATCCTCGGCTAGCCAATTCCTGCAGAACTACCGGAATTCCCCCGATCGCTTCAATATCGCTCATATGAAACTTTCCGTGTGGCTTCGTGTCGGCGATATGGGGAACCCTCTTGGCGATCCGGTTGAAGTCGTCCAACGTCAGATCGACTTCCGCCTCATATGCGATCGCCATCAGGTGGAGCACCGCATTGGTCGATCCACCTAGCGCCATGACCGCCGAGATAGCATTCTCAAAGGCGGCCTTGGTTAGGATCTGCCTCGTAGTGATCCCTTCTACCAATAGATTGACCGCCATCTCCCCGGATAGGAAGGCAAAGTCCGTCCGCTTCCTGTCCACCGCCGGGGCCGAGGCCGATCCGAGGATGCTCATTCCGAGGGCCTCGGCGACCGAGGCCATGGTATTGGCGGTAAACATGCCGCCACAGCTACCGATAGTTGGGCAGGCATTCCTCTCGATTAGCGAGAGTTCTTCGTCGGTCAATGCCCCAGCAGAGTAGGAACCAACCGCTTCAAAGACATCCACCAGATCGATCGACTTGCCGTTTAGATGGCCCGGCAGGATCGTTCCGCCGTAGAGAAACACCGAGGGCACATTCGATCGAGCTGCCGCCATCAACATACCCGGGAGCGACTTGTCACATCCAGCGAGGGTGACCATCGCGTCAAACCCCTCTGCGTGCATCATCGCCTCCACCGAGTCGCAGATTATCTCCCGAGAGACCAGGGAGGCCTTCATCCCCTCAAAACCCATAGAGATGCCATCGGACACTGCAATTGTGGAGAACTCAAATGGGTAGCCACCCGCTTTGCGAATGCCCATCTTGGCATGGCGCGTCAGCTCTGCGAGGGACATGTTGCAAGGGGTTACGTCGTTGAAGGAAGACGCTACGGCCACTTGTGGCTTTTGGAAGTCTTCGTCCTCCATTCCAACCGCCCTCAACATCGCCCTGGCCGGTGCCCTGCGGTACCCGTCAGTTACGACCTTGCTCGATGGCCTCTTTTCCGAAAGGTCCCGATTCTGGTTCAATCTCACCACTCCCAAGTCCGACTTCTCAAAGTTCTCTTCTGCACCTTATAGGTCGATGGCCCTAGTCGATGACCAGACCTCAACGTTGTTCTGCCAAGGCAAGTAAAATCCTAACAACGGCCTTTCCGTCGGCCTTTCCCGAAGTTGCTTTCATAATCTTGCCGACAAAAAAGCCCTGCAGCTGAGCCTCTCCGGTCCGAAAACGCTCCCACTCCTTTGGATTTTGTGAAATTGCCTCATTGATGGTTTTGGTCAATTGATCATCCGTGAGCTGAGAAAGTCCCAGTCTCTCTTGGGCAACCCTCGGCGGTATGAGGTTCTTTGCGACTTCGGCGAGGATCGATTTGGCCTGTGTCGCCGACACTTTGCCTTCTATCTCCATCTTCAACAGTTCGATAAACCAGGAGATCTCAAATCCATCATCCAAGGGTGCCAAGCTCGCAAGCTCATTTGCACAACGGGCCACCGTGATCTTCGGGTCAAGTCCCGCAGCTAATGCGGGGCGAACGAAGGGGTATAACTCGACCGATATTGCCGTCTCGATCTGATCGTTTGTCTCTGTTAGCCCGAGACTCTCGACGAGCCTCGCCCGCCGCTCCTTGGGAAGCTCGCCCAATTGGGATCTAAGACCCTCAATCCACTCTTCGCTTGGTCTAAGTGGCACAAGGTCGGGCTCGGGGAAGTACCTATAGTCTTCCGCCTCTTCCTTGTTTCGAAGGGCGACGGTTCGGCCGACACTTTCATCCCAATGTCTGGTCTGCTGGGTTACCTTCTCGCCGGCTAAATAAGCAGCGACCTGCCTGTGAGCTTCGAAGGTAATTGCACGGACCAATGAACGTAGCGAGTTCAGATTCTTGATCTCACAACGAGTTCTAAATGGCGTCTCCCCTATTGGTCGCACCGAAACGTTGGCGTCGACCCTCAGCGAGCCCTCCTCCATCTTTCCGTCAGATGCTCCAATTGCCACCAGGGTCGAGCGGAGTTCGCTAACGTACTCTCTGGCCTCTTCCGGGGAGGCAATATCGGGTCGTGAGACTATCTCAACTAAGGGTACTCCGCTACGGTTGTAGTCGATCAGTGCCCGTTCTGCTCCGTGGATCCTTCCTGAGGTCCCACCTAGGTGGGTAATCTTTCCGGTGTCCTCTTCGACGTGCGCCCTTTCGATTCCGATCCTCTTGCCGCTAGGCAGCATCAGGTGTCCATCGGCGTTCAGCGGTATGTCATACTGAGAGATCTGGAAATCTTTTGGCATGTCGGGATAGAAGTAGTTCTTGCGATGGAAGATCGACGCCTGTACTCTCGCAGAGAGCGCCAGCCCGATCATCGCCGCTATCTCTAACGCCTTTTCATTTAGCACCGGCAGCGATCCCGGAAGGCCTAAGCAGGTCGGGCAGACGTTGGTATTGGCTTGTGCGCCAAAGACGTTTGCGCAGCCGCAAAAGAGTTTGGTCCTGGTCTTCAATTCGGTATGCACTTCCAGCCCGCAGATCAGTTCCCAACCGTCTGGGAGAAATTCAGATTCCCCACGAACCGCAAGATCATTCTGATTGGTCTCTGAGTTAGCCATGATTTATCGCCTCCTTTATCGAAGCGTCCAGTGACGGTGCTCCCCTAGACGACCCCTCCAAGGCGAAGGCCAATCTAAACATCAGATCCTCCCTAAGCGCCGGGGCTAGTATCTGGACTCCTATTGGGAGACCCTCGGAATCCAAAGCGTATGGCATCGACATCGCAGGGTGGCCCGCTAGGTTGCTCGGGATTGTGCAGACATCGGAGAGGTACATCGTCAGCGGATCGAGGGATTTCTCTCCGAGCTTGAATGCTGTAGTAGGTGAGACGGGGGAAATCAACACGTCTACCTGCTGATAAGCCCGCTCGAATCCCGACTTAATTAACGTCCTGACCTGCTGTGCCTTGGCATAATAGGCGTCATAATAGCCCGAAGACAGTGCGTATGTCCCGAGCATGATCCGTCTTTTTACCTCCGCTCCAAATCCTTTAGTCCGGGTTAGTACGTTTGTCTCTTCGATGTTTGAACCCTCGACCCTAAGTCCGAAGCGTACCCCGTCGAAGCGAGCCAGATTAGACGAAGCTTCGGCCGGAGCGATCAGGTAATAAGCAGAAAGGCCGAGCTTGGTCTCGGGGATGGAGATCTCGGTGACATCCGCACCAAGACTGGCGAGCGCATCGGCGGCATCCCTAAGGGCGCTAACTACTTCTGGATCGCTGCCTTCGACAAACTCCGTGACTATCCCGACCCGTAACCCTTCGATGGAAAGGCCCTTTTGCGCACTAAGTGAGCCCATCTGTTCTTCGTAAGAAGTCGAATCCTTGGGATCGAAACCGGCGATAACTTCTAAGGTCAGGGCGGAGTCCATCACGGTAGAAGAAAAGGGTCCAATCTGATCTAACGACGAAGCAAAGGCGACGAGACCATACCGGGAGACCCTCCCGTAAGTGGGCTTGACCCCGACTACCCCGCATAGAGACGCTGGTTGGCGAATAGACCCACCGGTATCGGATCCCAGGGCGATTGGGACGATCCCCGCCGCCACGCTCGATGCCGAACCACCCGAAGACCCGCCGGGTACCCTCGTCAGATCGACGGGATTGAGGGTTGGACCGTAGGCGGAGTTCTCGGTTGAGGAACCCATCGCGAACTCATCAAGATTGGTCTTGCCGACAATGATCGCTCCCTCGCTTTCCAGGAGTTTCGTCACCGTGGCGTCATATGGAGGAATCCAACCTTGCAAGATCTTGGAACCGCAGGTGGTCGGTAGACCGACCTTACACATGTTGTCCTTTAGGGCTATCGGAACTCCCGCTAGTCGGCCGGGGGATCCACCGCTGGCGATGATCGAATCGACCCTCGCCGCCGCCCGCAATGCACCATCTCGGTCTAGAGCTAAGAAGGCATTCAATTTGGAGTTCAGGGCCTCCGCAATAGCCAGCGACTTCTCTACGACCGATGTCGCCGTCACCTTTTGGTTATTGACCGACTCAGCTATTTCGAAAGCGCTCATGTTGTTCATCTCGCTCATGACGGTTCACCCAAGACTGGCGGCACAGAGAACATACCTTGCGCCTCATCGGGCGCCTGAGACAAGGCTTCTGCTTGGCTCAGTCCAGAAACGACAGAATCGCTCCTGGTCCGATTTACAAGTCCAAGTGGATGGGCGGTGACCTCTAAATCATGGATATCTAAAGACTCAATATCACTGGCGTGATCCAAAACCGAAGACAGCTGGGAGGCATAGAGCTCCGCCTCTTCGTCGGTCAACGAGAGCCGAGCGAGCATCGCCACGTGGGCGACCTCTTTTGGAGAAATACGACTGGACATGTCAGAGATCCTAAAGCCAAAGATCTCCATCTGGAGTAATTGGGCAACTGAATTTCACATCCCATGAAGCGCCTCAGTTTAAATTCGACTGTCTTGAGGCTTATTAGAGTTCGCTCGAACGCAATTACAAAGGAGCTAAAGCCCACGAAAACTGGTAAATCTTCGCTCCTTAGACTTCGTCAATGTAGGTAGATCACAAATTGGCCCTAATCCACCCTATGGATTTCTCAGTCAAAAACTCCGAGTCGTTATCGACGGTAGCTACGTGGAACGAGTCTTTTAGCCAGATCCTCTCTATCTTCGCCCCGTATTTGGAGAGCAAAAAGTCAGAGGTGGAGGTAGGCACTACGTGGTCCTCCAATGAATTAAATAACAGAGCCGGGACCTTGATGGACGGGAGCCCTTCGACGATTGTGTCAAATGACTCAAATAGCGATATCGCCGCCTCGATCGGAGTCTCGGGATAGGAGGGCTCGCTGATCCCTTCCTTTTTGATGTCAGAACCTACCGCAGGTAGGAACTTGTTACCACCTTCAACCAGCGATCTCGCTAGTTCAAAAAAACTTGTCGCCGGGGGTTCAATCGCTGGATTGATCAGAATGAGCCCCTTCAGAGTCTCAAAAGTAACTCCTGCCTTCAAGGTCAGGGTTCCGCCCATAGACAATCCCATGACGAAGGTTGGAAGGCCCTCTTCAATCACCCGCTCGATAGCCGAAGAAGCTTCCCTCCACCAGTCGTCGAAACGCGTCTCGGCGAGTTCGTCGACCGTCGTGCCGTGCCCAGGGAGCAGTGGCACCTCAACCCTAAATCCCTCAGCTATCAGCGCGTCTACCTGGGGAATAAAGCTAGCCGGTGAGCCGGTAAAGCCATGGAGCACCACAACTGCGGCATCTTTGCCGGCAAAACTGCCTCCGTGATCAAAGCCTACTGACATATTGACCTCCCAAATAACCAGAACCAACCCGTGAGTATCGGAACAAAACCTCGCAGCATCCCGCCGTCAAAGCGGGTGGCAGTCGCCACACTATAGACGATGGATTGGCTGAGAGCTGGGCGGGTAATGGATCAAAAATGCGAGTGTCGGACATAACCTCTCGGCTTTCCTTGCGTGATCCAAAAGTTCTATAGGAAGGTCTTCGTGCACAATCTTTGGGTAGCCCCAGTCATCCAAGTGGATCAATTCGGGCAGAAGCTCGGCACAAATTCCGTGTCCATCACAAGCAATCGGGTTGATCGCTATCTTGGCTATCGGCTTCAATTCAGCCTCAGCCTCTCGTATTTAGTCCCAGAAAAGTTAGGACGGCCTTTGCTAAACGAACACCTGCTGGATTCATGGAGCCTTACCTCGTCAGCGAAGTTTTTCATTACCGACCTAGTTATAATTATCGCCCCATCCGGCATGGCACAGCCACCGCGTCCGACTATCTGATCGGCAAGACGACCGATCTCCTCCACCCCTTTTGGCATTGCGGCACCGTGGGCCAAGCGACCGATCTCCTTGGCGAGAGCAGGAAGGCCGAGAAAGCACGGGCCGCACTGACCCGCCGTTTGCGATGCGAGGTATGCGACTATTCCTGAGGCTTCCACCAATGGACAAGCCGAAGAGAAGCCGATGATTCCGGCCCCTACTCCGAGGCCCAATCTTTTCATTTCGGGCTGATTTAGTTTCAGATCGACGATCCGATCTGGCTGTACGATCTGTCCGAAGTAGCCTCCCATCAAAACCGAACTAGCCGCTGTGATATCGACTTGTGCGTAGTTAACTATCTCACTGATGGGCGTGCCAACCTCGGCCTCTACGACAATGTAGGCACCATTGTGCGACACGATGGTCAAGAGCTGAGATCCATACGGCCCTCCTTGCACTCCCATCGAGCGATAAAAGGACGGCCCGGATCGCGCTATCAGGGCTATCGTTGCATAAGTCTCGACGTTTGAGATAAAAGTTGGCTTCCTCGAAACGCCTGTGGCGATGGGCCGATCGGGGAAGTAAGCGGGTTTTGGGCCCTTCCCATTGAGCTGCTGGATAATAGAGGTCTCTACTCCGGAGGTATATCCGGGATCGGCAATCCTGGGTGTCACCGGGACCTTGTCCAACCTCAATTTTCTACGCTCCCTAAGGGCCGCTTCGACAGCAGACACCACCATCTGATTCTTGGTCTTCGCCATAAGGTAAGCCTTCGACGCCCCTAGGGCGCCAGCGACTATTGCTATCCCCTCGAGGACCAGATGAGGCTGGTGGATTAGCAGGGATTCGTCTTTATGCGCAAGGGGTTCCGACTCAGACCCATTAGCTACGACGATTGATCTCCCTACGTACGACGCCATCGAAGCCAGTTTTTTGGCGGTAGGAAAACCCGCTCCTCCGCGCCCGCTCAACCCTGCCTCGTCCAACATCTCGACGAGTGACGCGAAGTCGACCTTGGGCATTCGCAGATCTCCATGGGCCCTTAGGTGATCGGGAAAGCTCATAGATCGCTGCGGCATGACTCGGATGGAACCCGCCGCTTGTACCTGCGAGACGACTAGACCTGGCCAGTTTGTAAATGTAGAAGACACCTGGCTACTCATACTAAGACACTCCATTTGGTAACTGATATCTGCCTTGTTGCGCAACTGGCAGCGATTGGGCCAGGAATAGTTGTGGTCGTTGCAACTTACTAGTTGTCACCCGAAAAGCTTTGCCCCTGTACATAGGGGCCAACCTGACCGGTAAATGAGCTTTGGCCAGCGTTTACACTAGCGGAGAGAGTAACGCTATGTCCTGAGTTATCTTTGATCGAAAAGCCGATCGCCCCATTGTTCAAACTGGTAACTTGGCCATTGTACGCTACGTTTCCCGATTTTGACACGACCTCGACTATCGAAGAGGACATCGAAAGCCCCTGGTCCGCCGGGACACCCATCAGGGTCACAACGAGGTCGTATCCCTTTAATGCACCAAGCGGACCCATGAGTCGCAGGGCCAGTTCACCTTGACTGTTCTGAGCGGACTCTGTGATACTTCCCGACCAGTTAGATGTGAAATTCGACGGGATGCTGACGCTTGATGGTGAAGTTAGATTTTTGGTCAATGCGACGGGGGTCGTGACCGTACTCTGTGAAAAGACCCCCGAAATTCCAGCATTTGCCCTCTTTGCCCAGTTCATCTTGAAGGGACCAAGGACGCTAAAGCCAACCACCGAAAGTGGAGCCATCACTGCGAGGGTGCCGGAAAGGATCCTCTTTTTTGACCCAGCTTCAGTCTTGTCCAGGATCCTAATCCAGGCGGTAATCAAGAAGGCGGCACCAACCACCAGGTAGAATACCTTTCCTAGCAAGAACCTCGAATCGGATCCCGTTCCAAGACCATGGACGATAGATGCGAAGAACGCTAAGTATGCCAGTAGATGGACGATCTTCCAGGTCCGCTGTTTCATCTTTATTCGAATCAGCGACGTTATCAGCACGGCAATTCCGATATCTATAGCAATCGCCCCGAAGCCGATCCACAACGGACGGTAGGTAGAGACGAAGGGGATAAAGACGTCAAGCAAAGTTATCGGTACAAATGGATCCATCATTGCGGTAATGATGTGTATCGAAAGCACGACTACCGCTAGCAGCGAAAGGCTCCTATGGGTTTCGACTGTGATGAACCTCGGCAGGCGGGCAGAAAGTCTCGTTTGTGAGGCGGTCATCAAGCCCAGAACAGCGATAGCACCCAAAAGGGCCAGCCCGACAAAACCGGCGCCCCTCGAGATGTACCACAGTGGACTGGGCGTGGTGGCGGCCAGGAAGATCAAACTGATACCCCCTGGGTATCCCGCCGCCGGGGCCAATTACCGAGCACCCTTGAGCTACCATCTCTGAGCTTCACCATCGCCGGGAGTCGGGTCGATTCCAGCCAGGGGAAGCCAAATGAACCCATCGCAATAGTCGCCGTCGAGGCAATGTTCGCATCGAGGGCCGACCCAGCAAGGACGGTGACAGCTTCAATCTCACCTACTGCGGAGCGCCCGGTATAGGGGTCGACAATATGATGTTGGAGTGCTCCACCCTTCGACCAGCTCCTCTTCTTGATCGAAGAAGTGGCCACACCTCCGGTCGAAAAGCCCAAAATCTCGCCGGGGGAATCGATATTGAGGGACTGGTCGTCGGTGATATTGATGTACCAGGGGTTGGTTTGGTCGCTACTAAAGCAGGATATGTCGCCACCAAGGTTTACTAAGACATCCACTTCGTAGTTGCCTTCAAGAGAATCTCGGATCCGATCCGCGAGGTGAGGTTTGGCGGTAGCTCCGAGGTCCAGCAAGACCCCGGGTGGTACGCTTACGGTCCTAGCGTCAGGGTCTAAAACGACGCTCCTGTAGCCACTAGGCATCACTACTCGTATCTTCAGGCCATCTTGATTTTCGACCTTGACCAGGTCAAAATCCTTGCTATAGCCGAGCTCAGAAATCGTCTGGCCCAAAGTCGGGTCGAGATACCCCTTGGTAATAATTGATGCCCTGATAGCCTGGCTGATCTCGTCGTACAAGAGGTCAGATACCACCATTGCCACGCCATCGTTTGCCGCTAGCCGGCTCACCTCAGAGTCCGGACGAAAGCGGCTCGCCGCCAGATCCAATTCGTCGATCATCAGGTTGAACTCATCCACCATCTGATCGAAATACCTACCTGGCTCCTCCTCGTCTAGCCTAACTACAAATGAGCAGCTCGTTCCGAGTGCGGCCCTCTCAAAAAACCTCGTAGTCATTATGACGCTCCAGTTGCCGCAGAAGGAGTAGGGGCAGAAGGGGCCGGAGTCGAAGAATTTGGAGTCGACGAACCGACCGACACCGGGGGAGGCGCCAGCGTCGATGAAGTGACGTTGTAGGTAGATGAACCACTCTGGCTGGTGGTGGAGGTACTAGCGGGCGTCGTCTTTCCGGCGAAGGTCTTCTCGGCCAAACCCGATACGACGACAATCGAACCGAGAGCTCCGAGCCAAAGCGCCCTATTGATCCGCTTAGCTTTGGACAATGACTCGTCTCTAAACCTAGTGGAATATTTGCGCATAAAATCCTCTGAAACCTGTCGCTGTAAAAGTTCTAACTTCAACCATTAACAACACATCAGCCTGTGCTCAGACTGAATCGATCTCTAGAAAACCTTGGCAAGGGGTTATGAGCAGCAGCTCCCAGCAAAATAGCTTCAGCTTTTGTTCATAAATTTCAAAGCCCCCGCCGACCTCGAAGTGACCCATCTCACACTACTGAGACGCCAGGGCCCGATCCTCAAACCCAGCCTCCTCAAGCTAATTTATAACCGTAGGCAAGTCCTGAAAATGGTGCTGTCCAAAAAAGAGATTCCGAATGTGCTAGCTTCCACGAAGGATCAAACAGGGGTGGGGAAAGTTGTCTCAAGGTTCAAGCGGATCACTTCATAGCTTCCACTTTTCTGAGGAGCACCAAGCCCTCGTCGACTCAGTCGATGGATATCTTGAGCACCTGGGGCCAAGAAAAAAAGAACTCCTCAACCAGATCTTTGAACAAGGCGAGTATCCAGACGAACTCAGCCGGGCGATGGTGGACCTCGGCCTCTTCGGAGCTTTGATCCCCTCGCAATACGGTGGCAGCGGGCTTGGTCTTCTCGGTATGGCTCTCGCTATGGAGAGGTTCGCTTCTTTTGGATTGGCCAACACCTTAGCCCTTTTGACAACAATGGATGCGATGGCGATCCAGCGAGGCGGAACCGAGGAGCAGAAGCAACTGTTGCTACCCAAGATCGCCGAGGGCAAGATCAAGAGTGCCTTCGCTATCACTGAAGCCGATGCGGGAACCAACTCTTTTCGAATAGCACTCTCCGCCAGAGAGACCAAGGAGGGGGGATTTGTGCTCAACGGAGAGAAGGCGTGGATCACCGGTGTGGATCGTGCAGATCATATCTTGGTGGTCGGCCGGACGACCAGCTACCAGCAGGCCAGGTCGGCGGGACTGCCAAAGGCCTTCGGAATGAGCCTGTTTTTTATAGACGCAGCTACAAAAGGGATCACCAAGTCAAAGATGAAAACGATGGGGATCGAGGGTTTCAATCAATTTCTGCTCTTTTTTGACGATGTCGAAGTTCCTAAAGCTGCGCTCATCGGAGAGAAAGATCTAGGAGCGGCTGTTCTGTTCGAAGCGCTCAATCCCGAAAGGATCATTGCTGCGTCATTTGCGGTCGGGATGGTCGACTACTTCGTGTCCAAGTCTGTTGATTATGCCAATGAACGCCGAGTCTTTTCCGACACCCCTATAGGTAGCTACCAGGCGGTACAACACCCACTCGCCAAAATTCGCATTACTCAGGAGGGTGCAAGACTACTTACCTACCAGGCCGCCAGCGCCTTCGATCAAAATGCCCCAATGGCGGTAGTGGCCAGGTATGCAAATATGGCAAAATATCTCGCCTCTGAAGTAGGTTTCGAGGCCGCAGACAGGGCGATTCAAACCCACGGCGGCAACGGCTTCGTGCGGGATTATGGAATCATCCAGATGTTGGCCCCGGCTCGGCTGGCCAAGACCGCCCCGATAAACAACGAGATGATACTTAACTTCATCGCCGAACACGAACTAAAGCTGCCGAGGTCCTACTAGTCGAAAGGCTTAAGAACCTCTGGCCATCTCACCATCCACCGGGCCGAGCCGGCGGTCTCTCCTCCTACCGTTTAGGTATGACTGTTCTTGTTGATGCCGAAGGCATTTCGATGTCTCGTTCCGATAGGCAACTTTTCAAAGAGCTCTCCCTTACCATCACCGATGGAGAAAGAGTTGGAATAGTCGGAATCAATGGAACCGGCAAGTCGACCTTGCTGAGGGTGCTGGCCGGTAGCGAGGTCCCCGAGGCCGGGGAGATCAGGTGGGGACGCGGCGTCCGAATCGGTTTCCTACAGCAGGACTCCCCGCTGCCTCCGGGCAGCGTCAGAGAGGCAGTCGGAGGGGGGTGGCAGAGCGAGGCAATCTTAGATCGACTCGGTATGGCTGGAATGATGGGTCGGAACATCTCTGAACTCTCTGGCGGCCAGGCAAAACGAGTAGCCCTCGCCAAGGTGCTAGCCCACCCCGCAGAGCTATTGATCCTGGATGAACCGACCAACCATCTAGACCTTCCAGCAATCACCTGGCTCGAGGAGTGGTTAGCTCGCTTCACCGGTGGCGTGATCCTCGTAAGTCACGACCGATATCTACTCGATCGTCTAACGACACGTATGGTAGAACTGGACCGAGGCAATGCTTTCCTGCACGGCGGTGGATACGCCGACTATCTTTCAGCGCAGATCGAGCGGGAACTACAAGCCCAGGGTGCCGAGTCCGTCCGACGTAATCAGGCACGAAAGGAACTCGCTTGGCTGAGACGAGGGGCAAAGGCACGAACTAGAAAACCCCAGGCCAGAATAGATGCCGCTAAGCGGTTAATAAATGCAACACCACAAGCCGCAGCGCGAAGTAGCGAGCTAGAGATCACATTTGATACGCCTCGGCTCGGGAACACCGTAATCGAGGCCGAAAAAGTATCATTTGCCCGAGATCCGTCTGGTGAGCCGGTGCTGAGCGAAGTTACTCTAAATCTCGACCCAAGGGAACGACTCGGCGTGGTCGGAGTCAACGGATCGGGCAAGACCACCCTTTTAGATATCTTGGCCGGCCTCTACCCTCCCACCTCCGGTCGAGTCGAACAAGGCACTACCGTCAAGGTGGGCTACTACCGACAGAACCTTCCCGAACTGGACCCAAAGGCGAGGGTGCGGGAAGTAGTGGCCGGACCTACGAGGACACCGGGCGACTTAGCGGACCAACGGTTGATGGAGAGGTTCTGGTTCGTCGGAGAATTGCCTTGGGCGACCATCGGTACTCTTTCTGGTGGTGAACGCCGGCGTCTGCAACTCCTGACCGTTTTAGCGAGTCGACCCAACGTTTTACTACTCGACGAGCCGACAAACGACCTGGACCTGGACACTTTGCGCTCCCTCGAAGAGTTCCTGGAGCAATGGCCCGGCGCTCTGGTTACCGTCAGCCACGATCGGGCCTTTCTCGACCGTGTGACCGATCGGATCGTCGTCTGTCAGGACACCTTGGTCGAAGAGATCCCCGGCGGACTCGCCAGCTGGATCGCCGAAGTCGCTTCGCAAAAAGCAAGGGGTGAACCGGCGGCTGAGGTTCCAAAAGCTCAAGTCCGGTCGACATCCCTCCCTTCTGTTGAGATGGGAGAAAAAAAGCGTTCAAAAACTACCGTCGGCTTCGAGCTTCGTCGAATAGAAAAGCAACTCCAAGTCCTAGCCAAGGAGCACGATCGCCTGGTGGCTCTCTTTGAGGGAGCAGGGCACCATAAGGAACTCGCTGACCGGGGCTCTGAACTCGCCGTCATCCAGGAGCAGCAAAGAGTCCTTGAGGAGCGCTGGCTCACTCTAGCCGAGGAAGCCGAGTCAGCACGATAGCTCGGGCGGCTTCGTCACAACTAGACCAACATCGTCTGGACCGAGGGCAACTGCAGAAAGACGAGCCTTGCTATTAGAGGGGACAACCCGACAACAACCCAGCAAACAATCGTCGTAGAATATCCAAAAAAGTACCGCCGATAGAGCTAAAGGGCTACCGCGGGCCAGATCAAGGCGAAAACTGGAGGGCAATCTTGTCAGAAGTCAGATCCCCGATGGCCGGGTTGGTGGTAAAGGTCGCCACTGCGGTGGGCGCGGAGCTAAACATTGGGAACACGGTGGTAGTCCTCGAGTCGATGAAGCTGGAGATACCCGTCGAGACGACGTCTTCGGGAAGGGTCGTGGAGATCAAGGTTACCGAGGGTGACTTCGTAGAAGAGGCCAACGTCTTGGTAGTCCTCGAATGAGGACAGTCAGGATCGCCAGCGGGGTCGGCTTCTACGGCGACAGCTTTTGGCCAGCTATTGAGATTATCAAGGAGAAGCAGGCGGATTATGTCTGTTTTGAGGATCTGGCCGAATTGACACTGGCAATACTCGCCAAAGACAGGGCGAAAAATCCAGAGACTGGCTATACAAAAGACCTCATCCCTTCGCTGAGGGCGGGATGGAAACTCGCGATGGACGCTGGCATAAAGATCATAACTAATGCGGGTGGTCTCAACCCGGCCTCGGCTGGCGCTGCGGCTGCGAAACTCGCCAAAGAGTTGGGGATAACTCCGAAAATCGCAGTCATCAGCGGTGACTCGATATTTGATCGCCTCGAAACTGACGAACTCTTTCCCCACTCCGAGACCGGCTCCCCCTTGCCTGCAAGTATAAGAAAAGATGCGCTTTTTGCGAATGCCTACCTAGGTGCGAGGCCGATCGTCGAAGCACTTAGCCGAGGTGCGGATCTCGTGATCACGGGTCGAGTTGCTGATGCAGCCCTGTTTCTGGCACCACTAGCGTACGAATTCGGCTGGGACTTCGATGACTTGGATCGCATAGCGCAAGGTACCGTCGTGGGTCATATTCTCGAATGCTCGAGCCAGGCCACCGGAGGGAATCACGGGCGGGATTGGGAGTCGATAGTCGGCTTAGAAAATATCGGCTTTCCCATCGCCGAAGTCAATGAGCGTGGAGACGCGATAATCACCAAGCTCGCCAACTCAGGCGGACGAGTCGATGAATTTACGATAAAAGAGCAACTCCTCTACGAGATCCACAACCCTTTCGCCTACCAAACACCCGACGTCGTAATGGATATCTCAACTACATCGGTCCGACAAGTCGGTGTCAACCAGGTCTCGGTGACAAGCACTTCAGGACACAACAAACCAGACAGGTATAAAGCAATTATTGGTTATCCCTCTGGGTGGATGGGCCAAGGCATCTTGGGCTACAGCTGGCCAGATGCTTACAAGAAGGCCCAGAAGACTGCCGCTATAATCACAGACCAACTCAAGATCTTTGAAGACAAAGTGGAGTCGATCCGGATAGAACACCTGGGTCTTGATTCTCTCCACGCTGAGATGGCCGCTAGCCCTGAAGTCTTGGCAGACCTACCCGAGGTGTATCTTCGGATCGCGATAAGAACCCAAGAGCGCTCTGTCGCTGAGATGGTATCGAGGATGATGGTGCCATTGGCCTTAGCGGGACCTCCGACTGCATCTGGACTGCTCGGCTTTGACAGGTCGCGGGCGCTGATTGGACTCTGGCCCACTCTGGTTGAACGTGGTCCGATCGACGAAAATGTCTCCATTGATATCTTCGAGGTGGCCAAATGAGACTCATTGACCTGGCCTTTTCTCGAAGCTCAGATAAGGGGAACCACTGCGACCTATCCCTGATCGCCTACGACCAAGAGAAGTACCAAGTACTGGTTGAAAAACTGACTAAAGAGGCACTAAGCGATTACTTTTCGCCGCTTGGTCCTTCGGCAATAGACCTCTTCCGCCTCGACAACTTGTCGGCTTTGAAGATAGTCCTCTATGACGTACTAGACGGAGGGGCCGCAAACTCTATCAAAGCCGATACACAGGGCAAATCCCTAAGTGGCGCGCTATTGCGGATGGAGATATGAGCTGGGCCAGTTGTAGTTCCAGGCGGGAGATCTTTATGGAGCCAATTGACATTGACATTGACAGGAGCGATTGACATTGGGAGATAGGCAGGATCGGGTCCGATCAACTCAGGCCAAGGTAAAAAAGGGCGGACCGGAAAAAGGCCACAAAAAACAGTCCGATGCCGACAAGCTATTCGTCAGGGACCGGCTCAAGCTCTTCTTCGACCAGGGAGAGATCAGAACCGAATACGGGATGCTAGCCCGCAATTGGAGTGAAGAACTTGCAGCCGATGGTGTGGTCTGTGGTTCCGGGGAGATAGCCGGGAGGTCAGTATTCTTCACCGCATCCGACTACACGGTTAAGGCGGGGTCAATCGGGCAGTACCACGGAGAGAAACTGATAAGGGCCCAGGAGGCGGCGATCCGGGCAAGGCGGCCGATACTCTATCTCATCGATTCATCGGGTGCGAGGATCGACGAAACCGGCGGTCACCACGTCGATAAGCGAGGCGCCGGACAGCTCTTTTACTACCACTCCATCATGTCAGGTTCGGTTCCACAGGTAGGGGTCCTATACGGAACCTGCTTCGCTGGGACGGCATACACTCCGGTCTTCTGTGACCTATTGATAATGATGCACGATTCATCGATGGCGATCGCATCTCCGAGGATGGTCGAAATGGTCATCGGTCAAAAGACCTCCCCCGACGAGCTTGGAGGTGCAAAAATGCATGCCGAAGTTAGCGGGTCGGCACATTTCATCGCCGAGTCAGAGTCTCATGCGGCGGAGATCGTGAAGAAGATCTTTAGTTACTTGCCGGATAATTCCGAAGAAAAGCCAGCTAGATACCCCGCAGAAGACCCTGAGGTCTCCCCCGAGACGCTTGACGACATCATTCCACCCGATGCAAACAAACCATATTCGATACAGAAGCTCATCTCCGCGGTAGTAGACCGTGGAAGTTTCCTTGAAGTCAAAGAGCATTATGCCAAGGAATTGACGGTCGGATTCGCCCGGATCAAAGGTCAGGTCGTAGGTATCGTCGCCAATAATCCGCTCTATAAAGGCGGGGCGATCTTTCCGGAATCATCGGATAAAGGAGCTGAATTCGTCTGGCTCTGCGACGCCTATCAGATCCCTCTGGTCTATCTTGTGGACACGCCGGGATTCATGGTTGGGACCCAGGTTGAGCGTTCGGCAATTCTCAAGCGAGGCCGCAAATTTATCTACGCCACTTCGAGCGCAACCGTACCACGAATATGCGTTATAGTGCGCAAGTCATACGGAGCAGGGATATATGCGATGAGCGGTCCGGCCTACGACCCCGATATAACCCTCGCCCTTCCCTCTGCCGAAATTGCCGTCATGGGCCCAGAGGCGGCGATCAACGCTGTCTACTTCAACCAACTCGCACAGATTGCCGATCCCGAGGAACGGTCCAAGGTCACCGATGAGCTCAGGGAGCAGTACAAGCAGGGTTACGACATCTTCAAGCTAGCTGGCGAAATGGTCGTCGACGAGTTGATTGATCCGTCTCAGATGCGAAACGAAATATCCTCCTACCTCGAACTCTTCGCAAAAAAGTCGATCCAACTCCCACCAAAGAGACACTCCACGATCATCTGAAAACGATCTTGTCCCAAGCCCTCTAGCAGCAATTTAACGATGAATTGCAGCTGGCGACCCATTGGGTAAATAGACCAAAAACGAGGTAGGACAGAATAGCCATTCCTTTTATAGCTGCATCAAAAAGCTGGCCCTTCAGTGAAGCGGCATGGCATAAGAAAGGGTCGAATGTGCCATAAGCTCTCCATTGGAAAAAATCTCAGCCTCGCCAAAGGTAACACGCTTTCCCAGTTTCAAGATGTTTGCCTTGGCGAGAATATCCGTCATCGCACCTTTGAAAAATGACGTCTTCATCTCGATAGTTACCGCCATAGGCTCAATTCCGACCTTGGTCATGATTGCTACCCACATCGCCACATCGGCCACTAATTCGTACGACGAGCCGTGGAGTACTCCACCAGGCCTTACAAGTTCCTCTCGAAAGGGAAGGGATACCGATGCCGTGCCGTCGCCGACCTCGACGAGCTTTGCTCCCCACCATTTGATAAATGGCGCCTTTTCTATCTCTTGCTGGAGCAGTTCAATTGGAACCACTGACAAAGCAACCCACCCCCAAATCTCTACAAAAGACCAGCATAGATTGGGAAGATGGCCTGCGCTTGGCATAACTTGTTCAGTGCTTTGCCTCAGGTCTGGTAGACCAACTCGAGACAGCTACACAAGGTCCCAGCTAGGGGTAGTGGAAAACGATCACGCGTCGATGCAGCAGACCGAAACTGATCAATCCCAAGTCCAGCCGCAATTCCTGCTCCTGATAAAGCCTTCCCAGACCCGCAGATATGAACAGCAAGGGAGCAAAGATTGGCCTAAGCCTGATTCGACCTTCTTGCTTGGTTTCCTGGGTGCGAGCAAGAAAAGTCCGATACCAGCCACTAATGATTTTCCAGGTGCCAAAACCGTCGACTGCTCAACCCTAAGACCGCCAGCGCAACCCCGCCGAGCTGGTGATCGTTGACGGCCTATATGGATGGCCGTAGGCCCGGTTATAAACCCGCTCGCCCTGGGTCAACAACACGATAAAGATATTGCAACCTTCAGAACCGTTGATCCCAGGTCAGCGAGTCGGCAGCCCGACGGTGCGGACCCCCACACCCCATTCCGGTAATGCTCCGCCAATCCGGCGCCAGTGTCAGCCTCTCAAATCAGGTTTTTCCGAGCTTTTTATTCGTCTTTGTAATGACTGGATCGCCAGGCGGATTCGGGAGTGATGAGGTCAACCGTCGGGAAGTAGGTCCGATAGCGCGCCACATCCCGGGTCAGCAAGCGGTACCTACGCACAGCTGCATGCGCTCCGATGTAGAAGTCTGGGAGCGGGGCCCTCTTCCCGCCACCTCGGCGGCGATAGGTCAAGAATGCTTTGCCGGCTATGAATCCTGCCTCGAACGGGAGTTCTTCGCGCTGGAAATCCTCAACGGGAAGGGCATCATCTAGATCCTCGATCCTGTCGAACCCGACTGATACCTCGGCATACACGATCGGGTTTATTACGATCGCTCCATCGTCCCGGGCCCTGGAAAGAGCGTCCTCTGACCATGTCGCCCATAAAGGGTCCTCCGTTACGATGTCGAGCACAACGCTCGAATCCACCAACGTGATCAACCCTTCGCCGACGCGTGACAGGGCAATGCTAGGCTCAATCGCCACGCAGGAGCTCCATAAGCTGATCAGTGTTCATCGTCGTGGTCGCCTTACCTCGCATATGCCGCACCAGCCGCTGGCCGCGAGTCGGGCTAGCGGCAACTCGGACGATGCGCAAGGTTTCTCCATCCTCGACGACATCCACCTCGTCACCCTGGTGCAAGCCGTACCGCTCACGTAGCGGCGCAGGAATTGTGACCTGGCCCTTGCTGTTAAGTCGCATTACCACATCCTCATACGTAGTACTAGCGATACATACTACACGCGTTCTTTAACTGCACATTCCGAAGGGTCGGCGCTCCGTTTCCGGCGTTTCCGCGCACCTCTGAGTCGAAGGCCATGGAACGGCTGACGGGTTACCAAGCGGCTCATCAACGACGGAGGCCCACAAGTTCTCACAGTGATGAACCCTCCCAAGCTCGACTCAGACCCCTG
>JABEUM010000130.1 GCA_013044475.1 Acidimicrobiaceae bacterium
CTTATCAACCATGTGCGGATAAGCCTAAAGACTCTGAGCAATTATGCTCAAGTTGTTGGGAGCAGTGGTCTTAAAACCGGCGATACTAACAACCTCGCAAACAGCTGACCTTTTGATTGTCTCTCGATACCCTGCAAGCGACCTCGGCCACAATCAGGTCTAATTAATCCCGGCCGAAAGACACCAGGAGCGAAATCCAAGCTGTCATCTGCCCCGAAAGCCCATTGCAGGTATCAAGTCACCACCTCATCGATCCGATCCGCCACCTCCGCAGCGGTGAAAGACGACAACAGTGATGTCCCTGGCGGATAACCCGCCAGGGACATAGCAGACATTTCACGAGAATCTAACGATAGGTCAACGTCTTCTCTAAAAGAAGCTACCTAGCAGTCAATGAGTCCGACCGCAATGTAGGGCAACCTCAGTGCATTAACACCGCTTGGTGGGCGAAGGTTACCAATGGAGATGAGTAGATACCGAAAACAATCGTAAATGCCATAGCGAGACCAACACCTACCAAAGTGACCACCGGAGGCCTATAGGTTACCTTCTGGGTCTCAACTTCGGTTGCCAGCCCACCACCAGATGTAGCCACTGCCAACTTTTCGTCATCCTCCCGGTCTGTGTAGATTGCGAAGGCAAGTCTCAAGTAGAAGTAGACCGCTACTACTGCAGTCATCATCGCCGCTACCGCTAGCAAATACTCCTTCGACTGAACAGCAGCCGCAATAACAGAAAACTTAGCCAAGAAGCCGGTGGTAAATGGCGCTCCGGCCTGAGCCACTAGGAATACTGCCAGCGTAAGACCCAGGGCTGGATTCTGTTTTGCCAGCCCCCTTAGGTCTGAGACGAGTACCGGTCCCTCGAAGTTACCCCTCGCCGCAGATACCATCGAAATCACACCGAAGGTCCCGATAATCATGATCGAATATGCGAACAAGTAATAAAGAGAATCCGACACGCCAGAGGCGGTCGCCGTTGCCAAGCCAATCAGGATAAACCCGGCGTGGTTTATCGAAGAATAGGCGAGCATCCTTTTCACATCCCTCTGAGACAGGGCAAGGACCGCTCCCACGACCGTAGACAGCAGCGCCAATGTGATGATTAGTGGCTTCCAGTCGAGACTGAGGGTATTGAATGAGACATAAAAGATTCTCAGTAACGCAGCGAATCCACCCGCCTTGGCCACCCCTGCCATGTATCCGGTCACCGAAGTAGGAGCTCCCTGGTATACATCGGGCGTCCAGAAGTGAAAAGGAACCGCAGCTACTTTGAAGCCAAGGCCAACCAGCATGAGAACCATGCCGGCTAATAGAACCCCATTAGAAGTCAAGGTGTTGCTCGCAAGGTATTGGGCAATCTTCGATATGTTCGAAGTGCCAGTTGCCCCATATGTCAATGCAATGCCATAAAGAAAAATGGCAGAAGAAAATCCACCGAGAACAAAGTACTTCATAGCTGCCTCTTGCGATTCAGAAGCACTTCTTCTAAATCCAACCAGCACGTACAGAGCGATCGAAAGTATCTCAAGTCCTAAGAAGACAACGATCAGATCATTGGCCGCTGACATAAACATCGCGCCCGAGGCCGATAGCAAAATGAGCGCCGAATATTCAGGCCCTTTCGCTGAGTCATTAAAGACAACGCCCTGCGCTATCAGTAACGACAAGAGTACCGACACCGAAATCACGACCATCAAAAAAGTTGAAAACCCGTCAGACGATATCGCTCCGGCTATCGTCGCCTTTGCTCCCTGGGACCTAACAACTTCGAAAAGATGAAGGGACCACTCGCCAGCGATTAAAGAAGCGACTACCCCTATGGCCGTGTAAGGCCAGGTGAGATCGCGCCTTGGAGTCAGTGAAGACACGATCATCGAGACGATCGCAGCACCGAGCATCACGAGTTCTGGAAGAATCGAAGAATAGTCGATCTTCGGCAAGGCTATCTTTGCGGTGCCCGCAAAAGTCAGTAGAAGGTGCGGACTCACTTGCTCACCCCGCTTCCAATTGCTGAACCGCTAGTTGCAGGAGTTGTGTAAGTCACCGACATCTGTCGCATCAGGGTATGCACTGAAGGATCAATCCGATCTAGGAAAGGTCTTGGATAGACCCCGATAAAGACAATCAGGATCAAGATTGGAGCAATTGCCAAAAACTCGCTCTTTTTGATCTCGGCGAAAGGCCTGTCAGCCTCATCCT
The DNA here is from genome assembly GCA_013044475.1 of Acidimicrobiaceae bacterium. Taxonomy (GTDB): domain Bacteria; phylum Actinomycetota; class Acidimicrobiia; order Acidimicrobiales; family Acidimicrobiaceae; genus JABEUN01. Next base: position 2,202 of record JABEUM010000130.1, read on the forward strand.
TACGATGAAACACTTTCTGGTAGGCCCAGAGCAGGTATATCGCTGAGAAAATCACTCCGGTAGCGGCGACTACCGCCCACCACCTATGAGTAACGAAAGTTCCCAAAAGTATCAGGAACTCGCCGACGAAGCCGTTTAAGCCAGGAACCCCGATAGAGGCCATCATAACCAATGTAAATACGCCGGCAAAAATAGGGGCCTTCGCCTGAATCCCCGATAGGACATTCGTATCGGTGCTCTTATGTCGCTCGTAAATCAACCCGACAAGCAAGAACATTCCCGCCGTGTACAGCCCGTGATTCACCATCTGAAGTACCGCTCCTGAAAGGCCTTGGGTACTAAGAGCAAATAAACCGAGGACTATAAATCCCATATGCGAAAGGGATGAGTAGGCAATCAGTCGTTTCAGATCCTTTTCGCCCGAAGCCACGATCGCTCCATAGACAATGCCGATCACTGCGAGAGTCATAAGGATTGGCGCTAAGGACTTAGCTGCGGCCGGGAAAAGCTGGAAATCAAAGCGGATCATCCCGTATGTGCCAAGTTTCGCCATGACGCCGGCAAGAATCATGACGGTGGAAGTCGGAGCTTCACCGTATGCATCCGGGGACCAGGTATGAAACGGAAATACCGGAGCCTTCACTGCGAAGGCGGCGGTGAAGGCTAAGAATAGCCACTTTGCCGTTGCCGAACTTAGAGTCGTCTTCGTCAGTTGAGCCAGTTCGAAGGTCAGGTGGCCCGTAGTCGCTTGATGGATGAAGACGAGGCTCAAAATTCCGACCAGCATGAAGGCTGATCCCAAGAAGGTGTAGACGAAGAACTTGACCGCCGCCTTACCACGATTCTTGAATCCCCAGTTTCCAATCAGGAAATAAGTTGGGATCAAGGTGAGCTCGAAGAGGAGAAAGAAGCCGAACAAGTCAAGGGCCAAGAAGCTACCGATACATGCCGCTTCCAATAACAGCATCCACGCTACGTAGGCCTTCTCATCTTTATTCTCAGCGGCGCCGAAGAGTGCGACCAAAAACAGAAGAGATGTCAGAAGAACCAGAACTAGCGAGATTCCATCGACTCCGAGTGACCAGGAAATTCCGAAGGTAGGAATCCAGCTATGGACCGACACCATCTGAAATCCACCGAAACCAACCTTGAACTGCGCAGCCATTGCCACAGAGATAGCAAATACCACCAAAGCAAGTCCCCTACCAAGGTTCCTAAATACCTTTGGGTTCAGACTCTTTGGCAGAATCGCCAGAACAAGTGACGCCACCACCGGGAGGATTATCAAAACATTCAAATAAGGAAACAAGTTCAACTCTCCTTGGAGCCGATGGCTGAGTATCTACAGAGTGCTGTGGTCGGAGAATGCATCATCCACCAGCCTTAATAACCGCATAGCCGAGCAGAATAACTGCCCCAAAGGCTATTCCTAACGCATAACTCCTGACATAGCCGGTCTGAATCTTGCGAAGGACCCCCGACAGTTTGGCAATAGCCGTAGCCACAAGGACGACTACCCCGTCGACGATCTTGCGATCAACGACCGTGTCCATCTTGAGCGCCAAAGCAGTACTAGGCCTGGCAAAGACTGCATCGTACGCTAGATCGATTCCCCAAGCACGCTTGAGAAGAGCTGGCTCGAGGTTCGGCTGGTCCCAATTAGTACGCCACAGCGACCAAGCTAAAGATATACCTATCACAGCAAAGACTGCGTCCATTGCGCCAAGCACGACCTGGGCGGTGCCGGAGAGTGAATTGGCCACGAGCGCCGTCCCGAAAACCGGGGTCAACCAGTTCTCGAGGAATCTCGTTGAACTGGCAAAGGGCAAATTCAGAAGGCCTCCGAGAACCGCGAGTACCGCGAGGATGATCAATGGAAGGGTCATAATCCTTGGCGACTCATGCGGAGCGCTTACGTGCATGTCGCCCTCATGTTCTCCGGCTCCATGTCCCCCTTGATGGCCAGAGCCCGAAATGGCCGACCAACGAGCATCACCGAAGAAGACCAGCATCACTTCCCTACCCATGTAGTAGGCGGTGAGGATTGCGGTCAGCGCCCCGATGAGCCACAGGAACGGACTCTTCTGAAATGCCGATGTCAGTACATCGCCCTTAGACCAGAATCCAGAGAACGGAGGAAAGCCCGCAATCGATAGCCAGCCGATAATAAACGTCACCGAGGTGATCGGCATATACCGCCTTAGCCTTCCCATCTTCTTGATGTCCTGCTCATCGTGCATCGAGTGGATTACAGAACCAGAGCCTAAGAAGAGGAGTGCCTTGTAGAAGGCGTGGGTGACCATCAGGAAAATAGCGGCGACGTAAGCCCCCGATCCTACTGCCAAGAACATATATCCAAGCTGGCTGACCGTCGAATAGGCCAGCACCTTTTTTATGTCATCTTGGGAGGTAGCAGCCATCGCGGCAATAAATGCGGTCAAGACTCCAACTATCGCAATCACCATTGATGCGGTTGGGGCCAAATGTAGAATCGGGGCGAGCCTCGCCATCAAATAGACGCCAGCTGTAACCATGGTTGCTGCATGGATCAACGCTGACACTGGGGTTGGGCCCTCCATAGCATCGACGAGCCAAGTGAACAGCGGCAACTGTGCGGACTTTCCCGCAGCTCCAAGGAAAAACAGCAGGGCTATTGCCGTTGCGCTCCCCTTGCTGAGGATGAGGTGGCCCCCGAAAAGGTTGGCGTAGTTCAGCGTACCGACCCAATAAAACAGCAGGAAGCTCCCCAGCAAAAAGCCGAAGTCTCCGATCCTATTTACGATGAATGCCTTCTTGCCGGCGGTTGCCGCGCTGGGCTTTTCATACCAGAAGGAGATCAAGAAGTAAGAGCACGCACCGACTCCCTCCCAGCCAACAAATGCCAGCGGAATATTTCCGGCGAGAACTAGCACGATCATCGAAAAGACGAAGAGGTTCAGATAGACGAAGAACTGGTGAAACCTAGGGTCGCCCTTCATGTACCCGATTGAGTAAGCATGAATTATGGTCGCGACGCCGGTGACAAAGAGCACCATAGTCATCGACAGCGGATCTAGGTACAGATCGATACCTAGCTTGAGTGACCCAACATTCATCCAGGTAAAGAGGTGATCGACGAATACCCGGTGCGTTCCGGTCCTAGCTAACAAGCCTACCCAGGTGATTACGGACGCGACGAACGAAAGAAAGATCGCCGTAGTACCCAACCAACCGGCTTTAGGATAGCCAAGCTTCTTTCCAAGCGGAAGCAAAACAAAGAATCCGACTATCGGAAATAGTGGAATAAGTGCAACAAATGAGACCATTTGGCTAACCCTTCAAAAGGTGCAAGTCATCGGCGGTGACATTCGCCTTGCGCCTGAAGATCGAAACGATAATACCAAGACCCACAACCACCTCGGCAGCGGCAACTACTAATACGAAAAAGACCAGCACCTGCCCTCCAATGTCCCCGAGCATTCGTGAAAATGTCACCAGGGTCAAATTCACTGCGTTGAGCATGAGCTCTATACACATGAACATCACAAGCACGTTCCTCCTCACCAACAAGCCCAAGGCTCCCATGGTGAAAATAACGGCAGCCAGGGTCAGATACCAGCTCCCCGGGATTGTCATTGATGGCTCCTTTGCCCGTCGTCAGAAGATATTGCTGGGTCGGCCACAGCCTCCACCAGGATGTTCGAACTCTCGGTATTCAGTTTGCTGACTGTATCGGTTGGAGTCGCGGCCCGCCTTGCCAGTACTACCGCTCCGAGCACCGCAATAACCAGTAGTGCGGAGGTAGCTTCGAACGGGAGAAGGTAGGTAGTAAAGACCGCTCTGGCCAGCTCGACGATGTTTGACTGTCCGCCATTAGTCGGCCCCACAACCGCCCGCTGCCCGGTAGACCAGTGTGATCGGGCCAGCAGTCCGATCTCCAAAAGGACCAGAATCGCCGCAACTACCGCTAGCGGCCTTTGCGCAGGCAGGGGATCCCTCTGTGTTACTTCCCGCCTATCTACTCCAAGGAGCATGATGACAAATAGGAAGAGAACGACGATAGCTCCGGCATATACGATCACTTGGACGGCAGCGAGGAACTGTGCATCTTGTTCCACAAAAAGCACCGCTACCGAAAAAAGCGTCATAACTAACATCAGCGCCGAGTGCACAGGGTTCCTTGCGAGGATAACCCCCCCGGCCCCAACTAGCGCGGCGAGACCTGCAAAAATGAAGGTAAACAGGTCCGGCAAGGCGATAGTGGTCAATAAGAGGTGGCCGATCACTTGACCCTACCTCCATACTTTTTAAACATTCTGTCTGCCTTATCCTTGCGAATTGAAAATTCCGGAGACGCATCTTCAACGCTTAGATCGCTCTGACCCGCCTCTGGCTTTCTGGTTCCGTAACCGGCTTCGGCGGACCACTGAACGATACCTTCGAATTCCGCTTCCCCGTTTGGCGCAGTCGCCCTCATCCATCCGGACGTCATCAGTTCGTCACCCTCTTTCCAATCCTCCCAAGGCAGTTTCTTTGGCTGGCCATCCTCGTCGACTAGCAACTCTTCCTTGGTATAAATCGCTTGCTCACGGGACGTAAAGGAGAACTCAAACAGCTTTGATTCGGTAATCGCCTCGGTGGGACAAGCCTCAACGCAAAGATCACAGTGGATGCAGCGCAGAAAATTGATCTCATACACATATCCGAAGCGCTCGCCGGGCGAGGTCGGAGAATCCGGATCGTTGTCACGCCCCCTGACGTGAATACAGCGGGCCGGGCAAACCCCAGCGCACAGCTCACAGCCGATGCACTTCTCCATCCCGTCTTCGTAGCGATTCAAGACGTGGCGACCATGAAAGCGAGGCGGCTTTGGCCGCTTCTCTTCCGGATACTGCTTGGTAATGCGAGGTTCACGCATCTGATTCAGAGTGACCTTGAACCCACCTAAAGAGTCAAAAGCGCCCATTACTTAGATCCCCCTGACTCAGGAGTTCCACTTCGAAAAGTGGGCCTCACTACTTTAAGGCCCGGAGCAATCTGCTTGGCCTCGGACTCAAGTGGCCAATGCGTTGGTGCCAGAGTAATGTCAGTTGCCTCACCACTCTGGTCCCCGATCGACATCGAGCGGAAAAGTAAAACCGCACACAGCAGGCTCAGGACCAAAAGACCAAAGCCCATATATCGATTAACCTGCATCGCAGCGACAATAAGTATCCAGGCGAGGGAGATAGGGATAAGAACTTTCCAACCTAAATCCATCAACTGGTCGTAGCGAAGTCTCGGCAATGCGCCACGAAGCCAAACGTAGCCGAAAAGGAAGACAATCGTCTTTGCAAGGAACCAAAGGATCGGCCAAAGCCAATGCAAGAAACTTGGATCGTATCCGTCTGGACCACCTAGGAAGAGAGTGACTATCACCGCAGACATAGTGATCGTGTTCATAAACTCAGCCAAGAAAAACATTGCAAATCGGATCGAAGAGTATTCGGTATGGAATCCACCGACCAACTCCTGCTCCGCCTCGGTCAAGTCGAAGGGAGGCCTATTCAACTCAGCGGTGATCGCGATGACGAAGATTATAAATGGCACCACGCCCAGCCGCAGAATGTTCCACTTCGGGATGAAGCTAAAAAACGTGCCCATCTGCGAAAGCACTATGTCCCTGGTGGATAGTGACCCAGTTATCAGCACCACGGTGGCGACGGAAAGACCCATAGCTGCCTCATAAGAGATCATCTGGGCCGAAGCACGAATAGATCCAATCAGTGGATATTTAGATCCCGAAGACCAGCCAGCGAGCATGACACCATAGACAGCTACCGAAGACATGGCCAAGAGGAAGAGGATACCCATAGGCGGGTCCGCTACCTGAAGCTCTGTGGTGTGCCCAAAAATTGTCACTATCCCACCGATAGGAACGATAGTAAAGATCAAAAAGGCCGGCATCAAAGTCAAGTAAGGAGCAAGCTTGAAGACGAAGCGGTTCGAATTCTCTGGAATCAGATCTTCCTTGAAGAAGAGTTTGATCCCGTCCGCCAGCGTCTGGAGCATACCCCAGGGCCCAGCGCGATTAGGACCGATTCGGTTCTGCATGTCAGAGATAACTTTGCGCTCAAACCAGATCATCAGCATCACGGCGACCATTAATGCGGCGAAGGCCACCAGCACCTTGACGATAACGATCACAAAGACCGCAAGGGTAACCCCATGTGAAAAGAGTTGGTCAGCTCCCACGTCTACACTTTCTCCATCTTCACTCGGCTAGTCGAATTATCGACCCCAAATAGCTTGGATACCTCACCCAATGCCCCGTCAAACTCGACTTTAACTACACCGTCTAGCAAGCTTGGATCCACAACCAGTTCCAACTCGACACTCGCACCATTTCCCTGAAGCCTTGTCAAACCGGAACCATTGAGGCCGATTTGTCCCCAACCTTTCGGGGAAACACGCCCTTTAGAAGGGGCTACCAGTTCGCTCAGATGCTTTGCGGACATCACCTCTACTCCGTGGTCGTAGAGTCTCTTAGATACCACTAAGGCGAAATTATCCGCCTCCGGACCGGCCTTAGCCCGATCGTTCTGAGCGAGGAGTTCCAAAAGCTTCGACCTTTGCGGCGAATAGGTCGATTCGGAAAGCACCGGATCACCTTCACCGGGCAGCGCTGCGCTGGACGAAGGTGGACCCGAAACTCCGACCGACGTAATGCCTGGCGTGGCGATCGGGTCTAACACCCGCCTAGTGGAGATCTGAACCTTCGAAGCCGACAAAGGCACCACGATGCCCTCTTTGGCTCCAGGCGCGCCCAGTGCCGCAATCGATAGACCCCTGTGAAGTTGAGACACTTCTTGGATTTCGCCCCATATATCGTGCAGGTTCTCGAAGCCGAGGTCTTCACCCATATAGGCCGCTAGCTCGACTGCTATCATCCACTCAGGCCGGGACAATGAGAACCCTACGAGCTTCTTGCCCAGGGTCGACACCCTTCCTTCGATATTGGTGGTGGAGCCATGTCTCTCAGCAAAAGCCGTAGCTGGTAACACCACAGAACAGTGCGAAGTAGTTCGATTGGTCAAGGTGTCAATCCCAACCACCATGGGAATATTACTAAGCGCCTTCTCCGCAAGAGCCGAATCACTGAAGTCGCTGATCAGATCGGCTCCTAACAGGAACAGGACCTTGATCTCACCCTTCAATGCGGATTCAAGAATCTCTTTCGAATTTCTCCCTGCCTTGCGAGGTAAGGTCTTCCACTTGGCTCTCAGCGCCTCATTTCCAGCTTGAAGCTGGCTGCGACCAGGGACAAAGCCCGGAACCATACCCAGGTCTATTGCCCCATTCACGTTGCCTCGTCTTAGCCCAGAAAGGAACTTAGAACCCACCAGCGTATCTAACAGCTTGGCGATAGCCCTTTCGGGATCGAGGGACGAATCAGCAAGATTCTCTCTTCCTCCGACAACCACCACCGAAGCGGGGTCGACCGACGAAACAAGTGCTCTGGCGGCTTGAAGGTCTCCAGCGAAGAGCTGAGGATCGATCTCAGCACCAAAGAGCCCGTTTACCAACTCCTCGGCGTGGCCAGGGAAATAGCGAAGGCTGACTTCGGCTTCCTCGGATAATGAAGTCTCAGAAAGCGAGATCTCGAGTATCTTCAAGCCCGCCTTCTTGGCTGCAGATCGAATCCTCAGAAAGAGGATCGGAAGTTCTTCCCTGAGGTCTCCGGCCATCAAAATAAGAAGCTTGGCCTGGGTTGCCTCTTGGATCGTCGCTCGATCGGAAAGGGCAACGATCTTGGGATCCAATCCATCGTCGAGCTGAGCGTCGACCGAATCGGTTCCGATTACCCCTTTTGCAAGCTTCACCCAGGTGTAGATGTCTTCATTGGCCATATGGGATCCGCCAATTACGGCTACGGACTCCGGCTCAGCTGACTTCAACGCCTTGGCTATCTTATCCAACGCCTGAGACCAACCGGTCTCTACCATTCCACTGGCCTCGTTGAAATAGGGCGACGGGATCCTTTCAGCTGAGCTGACCGACTCAAAGCCAAAGCGACCTTTATCGCAAAGCCAAGACTGATTAACCGCCTCAGAATCGATTCCGAGGTACCGAACGATCTCATTCTCCGAACTCTGCACGACCATTTGGCAACCTACCGCACAGCTGACGCAAGTGCTCTCCACCTGCTCCAGATCCCACGGTCTAGCCTTAAATCGATACGGTGTGGTAGTGAGGGCGCCGACCGGGCAAATCTGTGCCGTATTCCCTGAGAAGTATGAAGCAAAGGGTTTATCGGGGAAGGTCGCGATATGCAGTTCGCCACCCCTGCCCTCGAAATCGATCAACGCCTCTCCAGCGATATCTGCGGCAAAACGAGTACACCGATCGCATTGGATGCAGCGCTCTCTGTCCAGATAGACGAGCTTGGATATAGCAATCGGCTTTTCGAAGTGTCTCTTCTCTTCTACGAATCGGCTTTCGCTTGGCCCGAAGGTCAGTGTCTGATCCTGCAATGGGCACTCTCCGCCTTTATCGCAGACTGGACAGTCGAGTGGGTGGTTCGCCAGCAAAAACTCCAAAACTCCGTCTTGAGCCTTCTTGGCCTTGTCGGAATCGGTGACGACTTCCATCCCGTCGGCTACGGCGATATAGCACGCCGGCTGGAGTGTGAACCCTCTCGGTCCCTTCACCTCGACCAAGCACATTCGGCATACTCCGACCGGCTCTAGCCGAGGGTGGTAGCAGAAGCGGGGAATCAGAACCCCGGCCTTCTCGGCCGCGGCGATTAGCATCTCTCCTGGTGCAGATTCCACCTCCTTGCCATTGACAGTTAGCTTCAGTTTTTTCTCCGAATCAGTCATACGGACAGCCGCCCTCTTTTATGTGAGTTAGGTACTCGTCTCTGAACATCTTGATCGACACGGCGACCGAAGACGGAATAGACGGGCCGAGCACGCAAATTGTTGTCTGTTGTGGTGGCCAAGAGACCCCGGGGACGATGTTGTCACACAGGTCCATAAGAAGGTCTAGGTCTTCTTCACGCCCCGCCCCAGACTCGATCCTGTTCATTACCTTTTCAATCCAACTCCCGCCTTCTCGGCAAGGAGTACACTGTCCACACGATTCACGTGCGAAGAACTTCGAAATTCTCCAGGCGGCCTTCACCATGCAGGTAGAATCGTCCATGACTATGATCGATCCTGAACCGAGCATCGAGCCTACAGCGGCGACCTCGTCCTGGCCTAACACGACATCTAGCTGATCAGGACCCAACCAAGGTGCTGAAACGCCGCCCGGGATTATCGCCTTTAGAGACCTCCCCGGTCTCAAGCCGCCGCCGAACTCAGGATCAAAAATGATATCCCTAAAGGTGTTCTTGGCCATCTCCAGCTCATAGGTTCCAGGCCGATTCACCTGGCCAGATAGCGCAAACATTCTGGTACCTCTTGAACGGCCCGCACCTAAATCGGTGAAGGAGGAGGCTCCATTTTTTACAATCCATGGCAGGTTAGCCACTGTCTCGACATTGTTGACAATCGTCGGCTTCCCATAAAGTCCTATAACTGCCGGGAAATATGGTGGCTTTATCCTTGGAAAGCCTCGCTTACCCTCCAAACTCTCGAGTAGGGAGGTCTCCTCGCCGCAGATATATGCTCCGGCTCCCGGATGGAGAACCAAGTCAATGCTGAACTTCGAGCCAAAGATATCCCGCCCAATCGCCCCGTAGTCATACGCTTCGTTAATGGCGTTCTGGACCCTCTCGAAGCCCAGGGCAAACTCCCCGCGCAGGAAGATGAAAACCCTAGCCGCACCTATCGCATAGCCAGCAATCAGCGCACCTTCGACCAACTGGTGGGGATCTGACTCAACAAGCATGTGGTCTTTAAAGGTCGCCGGTTCGGACTCATCACCGTTTATAACCAGATACCGGATGTCTGACTTCTTCAGCATCGACCATTTGCGGCCCGCCTCGAATCCAGCGCCTCCACGGCCCAAGAGACTCGCCTGCATCACCTGGTCGCGAACGTCTTCCGGGTTCATCTCCAGGACAGCTCTCTTCAAGCCTTGGTATCCTCCATTGGCGAGGTAACCCTCCAAGGTCACATTTTTCGGGTCATTTGCCCTCGCCGACACGATCTTCAAAGGGGGAAGTGGCATCGTTAGTTACTCCCCTCTTTAGCCTCGGCGGCCGCTTTCGCTGCCAACCTTTCTCCCTCTTTGGCGTCCGAGTCTCGCCTGTGCCGAACAATCTCCTCTAGTGGAACCGCAATGGGGTGCTTCCTTTGAACCCTAGATAGCGTCCCATGCGGTGGAACCTCCGATTCGAGCTTGCCAGCGCTTAGATCATCGACCAGAGTATCAAAACCATCATTGGTCAAAGGACCGAAGAACCTATAGTTGACCTGCAACGCCGGGGCGTGGTCGCAGTGCGCAATGCACTCCATATCTTCCAAAGTGAACATACCATCATCGGTAGTCGCTCCGGTGGCAATGCCAAGCTTCTCTTCGGCATGACCTAGCAGCTCTTCTCCACCCTGTAGCAGGCAAGCAATATTCGTGCAGACTCCAACTACGTACTTCCCAACGGGTTCAGTGTGCAACATGTCGTAAAAACTTGCGGCCCCGAGGACCTCGGCCGGAGTAGTTCCAACCAAATCCGCAATCTGCACCATCGACTCCTCGGTAAGGTAACCATTCTGCTCCTGCGCTAGATGGCACAGAGGAATCGTCGCCGAACGCTTTTCCGGATAGAGGGCCAGGAGCTCGTAAGCGCGCGTCTCCATCTCTTTAGTAAACCGGGACATTATCTATCTACCTCACCCATAACCGGATCGACCGAAGAAATAACAGCGATTGCGTCGGCGATAAATCCACCATGCAGCATTGTTGGGAGACTCTGAAGATTTACGAAGGATGGACCCCTGATATGCATCCGGTACGGTCTTGCCGTACCATCAGAGACCATGTAGCAGCCGAGTTCTCCGCGGGGAGACTCGATAGATATGTAAACCTCCCCTTCAGGAACCTTATAGCCCTCGGTATAGATCTTGAAGTGATGGATCAGCGCTTCCATGGATTCATCTATGCGCTTTCTTGGCGGAGGAGTTACCTTCTTGGACGCGATCTTGTAGTCTCCCTTGGGCATCATGTCGATTATTTGGGCGACAATCCGGTTCGACTCCAGTATCTCGTTGAACCTAACTGCATATCTATCGAAGGTGTCTCCAACGCTCCCGACGACAACATCAAAATCGACTTGGTCATAGGCAAGATATGGCATGTCTTTCCGGAGATCCCATGGGACGCCGGTCGATCTCAGGACGGGTCCGGTGGTAGAAAGGGCGATCGCCTGTTCCTGGGTTATAATCCCGACACCATCGACCCTTGCTCGGAAGATCGGCTGTCCAGTGAGGACCTGGTCATACTCTTTTAGCCTCTGTGGGACATTTTCGACTATCGCCAGGACGTCGTCCTCCCATCCATCGGGGAGGTCCGCAGCAACTCCTCCAGGCCGAATGTAATTATGATTCATCCGGAGGCCGGTGACCTTTTCAAAAAACGAGAGGATCATCTCACGCTCTCTGAATCCATAGATCATCATCGAGGTAGAGCCGAGGTCCATGCCATTTGTCGCCATCCACATGAGATGGGAACTCATCCGGTTCAACTCAACCATGAGCATGCGGATCCAGGTGGCCCTGTCGGGAATTTCAAGACCTAAAAGAGCCTCGGTGGCTAGGGAGAATACAAGTTCGTTATGGAGCGGAGACAGGTAATCCATCCTGGTCACATTGGTCGGGCCCTGAAGGTACGTGAGCCCCTCCGCGGTCTTCTCCATACCGGTGTGGAGATATCCGATCACCGGCTTGGTCCGAAGGACGGTCTCCCCTTCCAACTCCATCATGATTCTCAAGACGCCGTGTGTCGAGGGGTGTTGAGGACCCATGTTGATGATCATGGTCTGATCTTCAGAGGTCTCTATATTTATGTCACCCGGATCTAATTCGATACCTTCGGGGAGCCGAAGCGCCGCCCCAAACTCCTTGGTTAACTCATCGCTCTTCGTCGAAGATCGAGGGCCCATCTCCTGGGCTCCTTCGGAGGTCTCTGCGATCAATCCTGGCTCAGCCTCTTGATAACGGGCCTCCTCATCAGGATGTTTGTGAGGTCCACCTGGTGTATGAATAGTAGTCATCGGGTCCTTTTAACCTCTTTGAACTGCACTGGTATACGGCCTACCGAATAGTCCTTGCGCAATGGGTGCCCCTCCCAATCCTGTGGAAGGAGAATCCTAGTTGGGTCAGGATGTCCCTTAAATCTGATCCCAAGAAGGTCATAGGCTTCTCTCTCCATCGCCTCTACCCCCGGATAGAGTGGAAACAAGGACTCGACTTCGGGATCCGACTCGGGAACGAGAACCCTCAATCTCAACTTTTTCTTGAGAGACATCGACGTCAAGGAGACCACAACCTCGAAGCGCTCCCTAGCGACGCCTTCGGGCAACGCCCTATCGATATGATCTAGATAATCCACGGCGCACAGGTCAGAAAGAAGGTTGTAACCATCTTCTTTTAAACCGGCTACGGTCGGAAAATAATTTTCCCTCTCGACAAAGGTCGAATCGAGATCTGACACTACCCCTCACCTCCGGTCGAGGATGATCCGACAATTGTCACACTGGACCGAACGGACCTACCTATTTGAGTTAGAGCTGGGGTTTCGAGCTGCAGACCAGCACCTTTGCCGGAGATCTGCCGACGCTTGGTTATTTCACCGGAACGGATCATTGCATGCAGTGTCAAGATCGCATGCATCAAGGTCTCTGGTCCCGGCGGGCATCCAGGTGCATAGACATCCACGGGAACTATCTGATCGACACCTTGGACAATTGCATAGTTATTAAACATTCCGCCCGTCGAGGCACATACACCCATGGAGATGACCCACTTGGGCTCCATCATCTGGTCGTATACCTGCCGTAAGACCGGAGCCATCTTCTGGGAAACTCTCCCAGCGACAATCATCAAGTCCGCTTGACGCGGAGATGCTCTGAACACCTCCATGCCAAATCGTGCCAAGTCAAAGTCGGCCGCTCCGGCCGACATCATCTCGATGGCACAGCATGCCAAGCCAAACGTAGCGGGCCATACAGAGTTCTGCCTAGCCCATTTGACTAAATTCTCGACCGTTCCAGTTAGGAAGTTATGGTTGAGCTCTTCTAATCCCAATCTGAAATCTCCTCAATCACGCAGCCGACTCGGCGGCAACCGCCGACTCAGCGCCTTGGATCTGCGTCTCGGATGGCTGGATAGCCTTCTTTGGTCCCCAGTTCAATGCCCCGTTTGAAATCATGTACAGAAAGGAAACAAAGACTGTCAGTCCAAAAATCACCATCTCCACTAGTCCAAAAGTAGATAGCTGCCTGTAAATCACCGCCCAGGGATACAGGAAGATAATTTCTATATCGAAAACGATAAAGATCATGGCTATCAGGTAAAACCTGATAGGAAAGCGTTCCACCGGCTCAACCGATGGAACTATCCCACACTCATATGGTGCCCTCTTGGCAGCGGTCGGTCGCTGGGGCGCCAAAAGGCCCGAGGCGACGAATGAGCCAGCTGCAAAAAGTGCTGAAAGCACCGCCATAATCAGAATCGGCAGGTACTGTGCCACGAGACCTCGCTTAAATTCATACCAACCAAAATGCAACGGAATTTTCCGTTCGACATAAACCCTAACCTACCGTCACCCGCAAGTACCCACCTACAACGGGCGTTCGATAAATCTTTGTCGAAACTAGGCCAAGTTTCCAAATCCGCCTACACATTAAGCTCACTTTGGCCAAATGAACCATTTGCCCTTAATCTATGTGGGTGACCAACGAAAGCTTGCATGCAGAGGTACTTATCATCGGTGGTGGTCCCTCGGGGTCATCCGCAGCATATTGGCTGGCTATGAGGGGTATCGACGTCTCAGTTCTTGAAAAAAAGACCTTTCCACGAGAAAAAACCTGCGGAGACGGTTTAACGCCCAGGTCGGTAAAACAGCTCGAATCGATGGGATTGTCGGATTTTCTTTCAACCAAACATCGCTATATCGGATTAAGATCCGTCGGATTCGGAAAAACGATGGAACTCCCTTGGCCGAGTCATCCGGAGTTTCCTAGCTACGGTTACGTCGCAACACGAAGCGATCTCGACCTAGCGGTGGCATCGAATTCGCAGGGGGTCGGAGCCAAATACCTATTTGGTTACGAAGTATCGTCTGTGGTTCTCGATACTTACGGAGCAATTGATCACGTCGTCGTATCGGATAAGTCCGATGGCTCGAAGTTCACGGCTAAGGCCGATTACTACATCGTCGCCGACGGTGCAAACTCCCGAGTGGGTCGGGCGCTAGGGGCTGCAAGACGTAAAGGAGAACCGATAGGACTCGCTATCCGTACTTACCATTCAAGCCCTAGGCACGACGATAACTACATAGAATCCCAGCTTGAGGTGAGGGACGAGAATGGCAGGGTCATGCCCGGCTATGGTTGGATCTTTCCACTTGGCGATGGAAGAGTCAATGTAGGATTCGGCCTTTTGACCAATCGGTCTAGGTGGAAATCGATCAATACTACAAACGAGCTGAATCGCTACGTCGCTGGCGCTCCAGGTTACTGGGCGCTGTCCAAGGATTCAGAACTTCAGCCTCCCACTGGTGGCAAGCTCCCAATGGGCCATTCGATCGAACCTATTTCCGGCAGAAACTACGTGATCGTCGGGGACGCCGCCGCCTCGATCAACCCATTCAACGGAGAAGGCATCTCCTACGGATACGAGACTGGGCGGCTAGCCGCCGACCTCATCACTAGGTGCATCGAGGAGCAAGACCCGACAAAGTTAGCAGGATATTCACAACTCATGAAGGACAACTATGGTATCTACTATAAGGCTGGACAGCACTTTGTTAATTTAATCGCCAACCCGAAGATCCTCTCTGTGACTGTGTGGGCAGGAATGCATTCGGCTCCACTGATGGCAACCGTGCTCCGGATTATGGCAAATCTTCTTCGAGAAGACAAAAAGGGTGCACCTGAATTGATCTACGAAACCGCTATTAAAGTCGCATCGAGGATCCCTTAGGTCGCAGCTATTGCGACTTCGATGCCAGAAAGTGCTTGTCTCGAGCCTCTTTGGCCGCAGCTTGGGTGATATCTATGGTCCGGTCCAACTGCTCCCAGTCGTGGCTTAGTCCGACAAAGATGGCCTCGTACGGCCCTGGAGCCATAGCTACCCCCCTGTCGAGCATCGCATGAAAGAAGTAGGGAAAGATTCCCTTCGAGACGCTTGCCTTTGCTTCATTGAAGTTCGCCACAGCACTTGAACCAAAAAATAGACTGAACAACGGTCCGTGTCGCTGGGCCACAACTTCCAGATCGACCTCCAACATAACCTTTTCCATTCCAGAGGCGAGGTATTTGGCCCGTCCTTCGAGCATTAAATAGCTCGAGGGTTCGAGCAGACCCAAGACGGTTGAACCCGCCGCAGTCGCCACTGGATTTCCAGAGAGGGTCCCTGCTTGATAGACCGGGCCAACCGGAGCAAGAACGCTCATGATGTCGGATCTTCCACCCACTGCCCCGATAGGGAGGCCTCCACCAATTACCTTCCCGAAGGTATAGAGGTCGGCGACGATCCCAAAGTTCTCCTCCGCTCCACCAAATGCA
Source organism: Acidimicrobiaceae bacterium (assembly GCA_013044475.1). Taxonomy (GTDB): domain Bacteria; phylum Actinomycetota; class Acidimicrobiia; order Acidimicrobiales; family Acidimicrobiaceae; genus JABEUN01. The sequence goes on from JABEUM010000130.1 coordinate 17,893, forward strand.
ATGCGGAATCCGGTGATCACTTCATCGAAGATCAGAAGGGCTCCAACTCGATCACATTCCGCTCTTAGTTCAGCCAGAAACCCTTCTCTAGGCGGCACAAGCCCCATATTTGCCGCCACAGGCTCGACAATTACTGCAGCCACCGTCTCGTCCAGTTCCGGCACTTCGTTATATTGCGCAACTATCATCGACGAAGCCACAGATGCAGGAACACCACCAGAATCCGGAAGCGCCAAGTTGGCCACCCCCGACCCAGCGTGCACTAGGAGGCCGTCGGAATGGCCGTGATAACAACCATCGAACTTTACAATCTTGTCTCTGTTGGTAAAGCCTCGCGCGATCCGAAGAGCGGTCATCGTTGCTTCAGTTCCAGAGGAGGTGAGCCTCAACATCTCGACGCCAGCCACTCGAGAAGCTATGAGCTCCGCTAGGCGGAGTTCCCCCGGAGTTGGAGCGCCATAAGAGGTGCCTTTAGCCGCAGCCTGTGAGATCGCTAGCGTAACTCGAGGATCAGCGTGACCAAGGATGATCGCTCCGTAGGACTGGACGTAGTCGATGTATCGTTTGCCTTCAACGTCATAAACGAACGGCCCGCTCGCCTTTTCGACAATGTAAGGAGTGCCTCCCACGGATCCAAAGGACCTCACCGGCGAGTTTACCCCACCTGGCATGAGTTTACTCGAAGCCTCGAACAGCTCTTTATTGGTCAACATATCCATCCCGGGGCTTCTCGTCTTTTCAAAATAGGGTTTAGGGCACCATCAATCCTAAGATCTAGCCAGGACGACGGTGCCGATATTACGACCAAGACGCATAGCTCGCTCAGCTGAGGTGAGTGAGGACTTCCCTTGCGAAATAGCTCAAAATTAGGTCTGCGCCAGCCCGCTTGATAGCGCTCAGCTGTTCGACAGCGACGCTTAATCCGTCTATGTATCCCGCCTGGTCTGCAGCTTTGATCATCGCGTATTCTCCGGATACCTGATATGCCGCCACGGGCAAGGAGGTTCTGGCCTTGACAAGCGAGAGGATATCGAGATAGGTCAACGCTGGCTTGACCATTAAGATATCTGCCCCTTCAGACTCGTCCAAAGTCGCCTCCAAAATCGCCTCCTTCGAACGCCTGAAGTCTTGTTGATAACCTTTGCGGTCCCCTCCGCCTTGAATCTCCACCTCGACTGCGTCTCGGAATGGACCATAGAGTGAAGAGGCGTACTTGACGGAATAAGCTAAGATGCCAACGCTCGAATTACCGTTCCCATCGAGTGCACTTCTAATCTTGCCAACCTGTCCATCCATCATGCCAGATGGTGCCACGAAGTCGACTCCTGCGTTAGCCTGAGCGAGGGCTACGCGCCCATAGAGTTCCAGCGTTGGGTCATTGTCAACCTGCCCGTCCAACACTACGCCACAATGCCCGTGGGAGGTGTACTCGTCGAGGCAAAGATCAGCGAACACCACCAAGTCGTCTCCAAAAGAACCCTTTAGCTCTGATATGGCGAGCTGAGCTATGCCATCTTCCGCCCAGGCTTGTGATCCTATCTCGTCCTTCTGGCTCGGAATTCCAAATAGCATCACCGCCTTAATTCCGAGATTCATCTCCTCTTCGACCTCTCTTTTCAGAGAATCGACGCTGTGCTGAAATATCCCCGGCAATGAGCGGATTTCCCTCCTCTCGCTCACCCCCTCCCGAACAAAAAATGGAACAATGAAATCGTTGGCGCTCAGTGAGACCTCAGAAAAGAGGTCTCTGACTGCTGGCGTGGTCCTCAGCCTTCGGGGTCTTTGATTGGGAAAGGTCATAGCAACTAGCCTAGAGGAGATTTTTGACCTAACTTGAACCGGCCAGCCGGATCTCGTAAGGCCTTCACCGGCTCACTTTTGGATAGATTTCCACCAATCAATTGTGGAGTCACAGAGACCTGCTAGGTCGAATCTCTTCGCCTCGAAAGTCACTTCGATACCAAGAGAGCGTGCGGCATCTGAGGTGATAGGTCCGATAGAACCGACCGCTTTTGGTAGCACTTCACGGCCAAAACGATCGATAAATCCCTTGACGGCAGAGCCAGAGGTAAAGGTCACCAGGTGTGCGGACTTTATCTGCCCTAGATCGAATTCACCTGCCGCTGAAACTGTCTGGTATGCCTCTACTACATCGACCTTCCACCCCTTATCCGCGAGGCCTGCGGTGACTACGTCCCTCGCCACCTTCGCCCTCGGAAACAGAATCTTGCCGGCGCCCGGAGGGAATTCGCTCACCAAAGCCTCACCTATTGACCTGCTGGGAAGGAGATCTACACCGATCGCATACGATCTCACTTCCGATTCCGTAGCGGGTCCAACTGTGGCTATTTTTACTCCGGCAAGCCTCCTCAAATCAGGAATCCGCTGGAAGAACCTCGCAACTGCGTTCTGCGACGTAAAGACGAGCCACTCGTAATCTCCTAGGCATTTGATCGCGTCGTCCATCGCCGCTCCATAATCCGATGGCGGAGCTATCTCTATAGACGCGGCCCGGATCACACTAGCCCCGAGTTGAGAGTAGCGTCTCTCGGCTTCACTTTGAGAGCTACCCTCGGCGCGCGTAACTACTACTCGCAATCCAGCGAGCGGTCGGGGTTCGAACCAACTCAGATCGAGGGAGTTAACCCACCCGATTACTATCACAGCTGGCGAAGAGACCTCTGCTTCACCGAGTTCGCCCAGGGTAACTAATACTTTGACCTGATCAGACCTAGTCCCCCAGGTAATGGCGCTCACCGGTGTTTTAGGGTCCATTCCCGCTTCAATCAGACCGGCGGATATCTCCTTCCGGTGAGCTACACCCATGAGAAAGATCAGAGTACCGCCCAGGTTTGCAAGTGACTGCCAATCGAACGACAGCGGCCCGGCGTCTTTCGAATGCCCGGCCAGCACGGTAAACGAACTTGCGATCCCTCTATGTGTGACCGGAATACCTCCGTAGGTTGGCACCGCAATGGCTGAGGTCACGCCCGGAACCACCTCAAAGCGTATCCCCTGCTCGATCAGGGCTAACGCCTCTTCGCCGCCTCTTCCAAAGACGAACGGATCACCGCCTTTCAGCCTGACCACGCTCTTGTGCCTCTTCGCCGCAGAAAGCAGGACTTCGGTAACTCGATCCTGCGACATCGGCCTAGATGGCCTCTTGCCCACGTCGATAAGTTCCGCATCGCCCCGACACATTCTGAGGATAGATTCTTCGACGAGGTAGTCATACACCACAGCATCTGCGCTTCGGATAAGTTCCGCCGCCCTCAGTGTCAAGAGGTCTGGGTCACCAGGACCCGCCCCAACCAGGTATACAGTAGCTTGATCTTCGGCGTTCGGTGCTATCTTCTCCACCCAAACAAGGCTAGGCGGTGGAGGCTCTTCTTGAGGTTTTGGATCTCGCCCATATTTGCCTATGGACCTCCGCGACATCCTCCAAGCCGTCACGGACGGGACTTCGTCGACTGCACTCAGAAGGCTTTGCTTAATTGACGCTTCACGGGCCCGCCTTGCCTTGCCAGGACATCGCACGCTGTGGTGCCCAAGACCGCCATCTGCCCCACGGGCCTCAATCGGTGCAGGTTGTGGTCAAGAAGGTAGAAACCTTGTTGCCAGCTAGTTCTACGCCATCGGCGGTTTGCGAAAGTGATCGTCTCCCCTTCCACGAGTTCTGGAGAGTCGCTCTGGTCACACAAGGCTCGCTACAGGATCGCCAACAATCCCCCCTCTTTAGCCAGATTTCTTTACGAGATTCTATCAAACCCACGAGTTTGGAAGTTATAACCACTCTCCTGTGTGCAACTTTGAATCCAGCTGGCCCATTGTGCAAGTCCGGGGTTTCATGCATTCTGAGCATCGGAGAAGCGATGAAATAGAACAGGGCTTTCCTGCTCTTTTGGTTATAGTCGCTTACAGTTGCTCAAGTAGTACTTGTGGATTTATGGAATGACTCGCATTGGTGCTTGACCACTCCCTGGCAGTCGAGGTCTGAACTTCGCTGAGATCAACCAGCAAACAGTTCGGTCCAAAAAATGTCGGACGGAGTCCACTCGGGATCATCCAATTAGGCTAAGGGCGCCCTGCTCCAAGAGCCTATTTCCAACCTGCATGCCTAGAGCTTCTGGGTCGTCCCCGCTTCCCGTTGCGTCTATGGCTGTCTCGCCCGAGAGACTCGCAACGATTCCATAGAGGTGTAGCCTTCCACCAACGCGAGTTGCATACGCTCCTACCGGAATCGAGCAGCCACTTCCCAATTGAGCCAGCAGAGACCTCTCCGCAACCACAGCAGAGAATGTATCCGCATCGCACTTTTCCGCCAACCATCCAATTAGCTCAATGTCATCTACCCGGCATTCTACGGCTAAAGCCCCCTGGCCGACCTGTGGGCATAGCTCGTCAGGTTCAAATACGTATGCAATCCGGTCAGAGAGGCCAAGGCGATCCAACGCCGCCTTGGCCACCACGACAGCGTCCAGAGCGCGGCCTTTGTCCAGTCGGGTCTGGATATTTCCCCTAATCTCCACGAACTCGATGTCGGGTCGCATCCGTCGCAGCATCGCTTGACGGCGCGGAGCCGAAGTTCCTACTCGCGCCCCCTTTGGCAACTGCCCAAATGGAGTGCCCACTAGAGCGTCGCGTGGATCGGATCTCTCCAGGATTGCTGCTAAAACCAAGGAATCCAACTGTTCAGTCGGTAGGTCTTTAGCAGAGTGGACCGCCAAGTCCGCAGCACCATCAAGTACCGCCTGCTGAACCTCTTTCACAAAGACACCCTGTCCGGAAAAGTCCTTTAGTGACAACGAAAGATCCACGTCTGCTCTAGTTTTCACCTTCACCAGTTCGTATGGGTGACCCAGGAGCTTGCCTAAATATTCCGCCTGCCATAGGGCTAGCTCGGAAGCCCTCGTCGCAATGCGGACAATCCGCTCTTTCATAGGTCGAACATCAGCCTGACATCTTCCAGCAGGCGCCCTAGCTCGGAAGAAGCGGCCTGGCGACGCAACTGGGAAGTAGGTTGATGGAGTATCTTCGCAACTATCTGGTGCGTAAGCGCTTCCACCGCTGCCTTTTCTTTGTCGCCTAAATTCACAAACTTGGGGGCGAATTTAGCAAGTTCCTCTAGCCGAATATTTTCTGCACTGCGATACAACGCCTCAATAACAGGATCTAGATTCCGCGAAGCACCTATTAGTTCGAACTCCTCCAGAGCACCTTCGATCAGAACCTCGACATCCTTCACCGACCCGGTACGTTTTTGGGCCTCCACATCAAGAAGCGCATTCACTGATTCAAGGGTAACTAGCTCCAAATTCGTATATTCCGAGGCTCCAGGATGGACGTTGCGGGGAACCCCAAGATCCAATAGAACGAGTCTCGATGGACCCCTAGCCGTGCTCAGCACCTCAATCTCTGCTGAATCGAGAAGGAATTCGCTCGCCGAGGTTGCATAGACGACAGCGTTGACGCTCGACATCAAAGACCGAACCATATCAAAACTCGCCGCACTTACAGATGGACCGAACCGTAGAGCGATTGCTTCCGCTGATTGCAAAGACTTCGAACTGATCCAGAGCTTCCGAAATCTTCCAGAGGCGACTTCGGCGATTTCCGACCCAACTGCGCCTGCACCTAATAGCGCAACCGTAGCATCGGCCGGGTCGACCCCAATGCGAGATTCCAGAACCCTAACCGAAGCCGAAGCGAGTGAGGTAGCTCCTTTTGAAATTGCCGTTTTTGACCTGGCATCTTTTCCAACTTCTAATGCGGATTGGAAGAGCCTATTCAGTATCTTGCCTATTACCTTGGCTTGGCGTGCGTCACCCAGAGCCGACTTAAGCTGTCCCAGCACTTCGGTTTCGCCAAGGATCCTTGATTCAATACCAGATGAGACCCTATATAAGTGCTCGGCCACTCCGCGACCATAAAAGACCTTCCCCACCTGGGAGATTTCGGTGCGCCTAGCTAATGTAACGGTGGAAAGTAACTCTACTATCCTCTCGACTCCGAGATGAAACTCAGTGACATCCGCGTACACTTCGGTCCGATAACAGGTCGAAACGACTACTGCCTCTGATACGACGTCCTCGTCAGCCAATACTTTGTAGAGCTGTTCGGTAGCGTTCGCGCCCATGGCAAACCTATCAAAATCGGGAGTCGAAACATCGCTTTCACAGATACTCACTGCCGCTAATGGCAAAACTCAAACCTACCTAGGTTCTGAAATTTCTCAAAAACTTTACGTTACCTACAGGGTACCCCAAGGCGGTAAAAAACCGCTAAGGCGCACTAGTACGAAGCGAAAAGTCCGGTACTTTAAAAACCTCGGCGGTCACCGACCCAGCATTCATAGCTATTTCGCCTGTTTTCAAAGAAGCAGGCGACGCCTAACTAGCCTCAAACCACAAAATTCGGGCCAAGTTGCGCACCCGTGAAGTACTTGGGTCTAAGGACCCGTACCTTCCACTGACGGATCCATTGCACAATAGCCATGCTGACCCGAGTACTTAGCAGCCGATCAATCAGCCTCTGCGAGGTCAAATAGCACAAATTACCAATGCCCTCACCTGAAATCATAAAGATCTCGGGGCCATGCGGAGCGAACATAAGCGGTCTCTTCGCAGCAATGCTCCTAGCTTCCAAGTTCTTTGGACCTCTCGTAAGCGGCTGACACTGCGTTGGCAATCGTTGCTTTGAGAGCTCCTCGGTCAAATTCCGCAATCGCCTTTGCGGTTGTACCTCCGGGGGACGTAACCTCGAGGCGCAGGATACGAGGGTCCCTGCCATCCTCCAAGGCCAAGTGACCAGAGCCAAGAGTTGTCAATATTGCCAGCTTCCTCGCCAAGTCCAGTGGCAGGCCGAGAGAAATACCAGCCTCTTCCAGTGCCTCAATGAAATACATGAAGTATGCGGGTCCCGACCCCGACATTGCAGTTACCGCATCCATTTGATATTCAAGAACCCTGATCGTCACTGCGACCGCTGAAAATAGCGACTCGGCCCGACCCATAACCTCTTCATCCGCGCCTTTTCCCGCGGCGAGAGCCACGACTCCTTTTCCCACCGCCACAGCGGTATTGGGCATCGTTCTTACAATGGTAAAACTCGGTGCCCAACTTGAAAGATGCGCACTATCGATCCCCGCAGCAATTGACACCAGAATGGGCGGCTTAGCGGCTTCTCCCAGGGGCTTGTTTGCCAAAATCTCCAGTTCGCTGACGGCCGAGGCCGCATCTTTGGGCTTTACTGCCAATAGGTACGTCGTAGCAGGCTCGGGCGATGAAGACACGCTCACGCCAGGGAAGCGATCGGCAATCGCCTTCCTCGCAGGTGCGAACTTCTCAGAGACATGAATAGCGCTGCTTTCCAAGCTGGAGCTTTCAATTATCCCCGACAAGATGGCACTCGCCATCTTCCCACCACCGACGAAACAGAGATCAAACATACAACAGATAATAAGCAACTTTTGTGTAGTGTTGTCTCAGTAATTGAGGACGACTGCGACTAAAGAACTTCGGCGGATACTCCATCGAGAAAGTTGGAGTTAGCGGATGCCATGCCCTTGAGATTCGTCGAGCATAAAACTCGCGTCCTCTAAACCCATCTCACCTCGGATTTAACAGCAACTAAGTAGTTCTCGAGCCAGCAGCGACCTGGCTATGGAACTCATCTGGCGGGCGGCATATGACCAGGTGTAGCCGAAGGACTTCTCCACCGCCGCCCTCGACATACTTTTCATCAGATCGGGCTGCAGAAGTAGCTCCCTGGCCTCTTCGGCAAACTTTTCCGGGGACCTCTCCGACACCAGTATCCCGGTCATCCCTCCATCTATAACCGAGGTAAGTCCGCCGACGTCCGATGCGATCGTTACAAGTCCACAAGAAGCCGCCTCAAGGGCCACCAGACCAAACGACTCAGTTCTGGATGTAATCAGGCAGAGATCAGCAGCTCGATAGTAGCTTGAAATGGTCTCGTGCGGCTGTGGGGAGATCAGATGCAAACGCTCCTGTACTCCATAGGACTCCGCCAGCTTCTTCACGAGATTCATCTCTTCTGCGCCATCGGAACCGGAGGGACCACCTATCATCGCCATCTCTACATCAAACTCTTTTGCGAGGATGCCCAGGGCTGCGACCGCCATGGACGGGGCCTTGAGCGGCTGTATTCTTCCGATCCATAACAAAAGTTTCTTGTCTTGGTTAAGTCCCAAAGCCTGGCGTGCCATCGCTTTCGCACCCGGCGCAAAAAAAGCATGATCGACTCCCGGCGTGACCACTTCGACCCTCTCTGGAGAGATTCCATAAAGATCGACAAGCTGGATCATCTCCTGGGCACACGAGACGAGTACTGAATCAGAGCATCCCATTATCTCAAGCTCTTTTTTGACACGAAAAGCCTCGTCGTAACCATCATCTGGCCTGGTCCGACCGAAAGACTTAACCTTCTCTAAGGTATGGAAGGTCGTTAGCATCGGGATGTCAAGTTCATGTTTGATTGCATGTCCGGCAATCCCCGATAGCCAATAGTTGGAATGGATTAAGTCCGGCATAAATGATTCCGAATCGAGCATCAAACTCAGAACTTCGTCTTTGAAATCGTCGACGTAGTCCAAGAGTTCCTCTTTTTCCAGGTGGCTGGGGGGGCCCGCTGGAATGTTATGCACCACAAAACCAGGCTCGACGACGATCTTCGAAGGATCGGTAGCCGAAGCGGACCTGGTGTAGACGTCACAATCTGCCCCAGAGCGGACTAGCGCCGATGCCAGACGCTTTACGTATACGTTCATTCCACCACCATCACCAACGCCGGGTTGAGCCAACGGCGATGTGTGGTAGGACAGAACAGCGAAACGCATCGAGAACAACCTCCGACTAACAAGCAAGACCGGCGCCAAGGTATTCAGCCGAAAGGCGCCATGATTTTCAACCCTTTAGCCGCACTGGAGATTCCAAAGAGGCCCTTAGCCCTTCCTTACATCTTCAAGAAGTCCTTGGATACTGGCCCGACCATTCTTGTACTGCTCTACGAGCTCAGATGAAAGCTGGTCGAGCACCGAGTGGAGTTCTTGCCTCATCTCAGAGATCTCCTTTTCGGTCGCCACCAAGCGATCGTTCTTCGATGGTGGTCCGACTAAGGAGTCTTGCAAGAATTGATCTGCTTGCAAAGATGCCTCCTCCGAGATCTCCACCTCGACAAGCCTTCCAGCGGAACTATGCGAGTTACCGTCACTCAATATCTCAGACAGTTCACCTACTAGTTCACTCGAGTCACCAGAAACCTCCGACGCGTTAGTGATGTCGAGCATCGCCTGCACTAAACGTCGCGTGTACGATACGACGGATTCGACATGGATTGCCTGGTCTCTACGCCGCCGGAGTTCTTCCACGCTTATTGAACCGATGTCATCAATGAAAGAGGGGCTAAGAACCTCTGCTACTGCCTCACGAAGCGACGCCATATTCTACACTCTAGATGATTTGATTAAAGAGGTCATCTCTTAAATCCTTCCGGCCGACCTGACGGGAAAATACCGATAAAATGCCACGCCAGTAAGCTCACTAACTGGTATCAGTCCAAAGTGCCTAGAGTCAGTGGATGCATCAGCGTTATCACCCATTGCAACGACTTCGCCTGCACTAACACTTTGTGCCCGTTTGACCAAAAGTCTAGCGCGTTCTCTAGGATCAGCAAAGACAATCAATGATCCAGAAATAGGTGCGACTCCCTTCCGGACTATTATTTTGTCACCATTTGACAGCGTTGGCTCCATCGAATCACCAACAACTTCAAGTCGCTGGTAGCGACGAATAAACCTGCGCGACAGTTCGCCAAACCCGACAAAAAAGGCCAACCAACCCATTGCCTCTAACCCAAGCAGTAATAGGTTCACTAGCCTCTTCAACGTCCATACCTCCACATCGACGTCATCTCTGCCCAATTGCACCGAGATGTCCAATCACTGGCTGTTGGCCCATGCTAACACCAGGTCGCGATTCGCGGGCGCCACGAGGCACCTCTGCAGCTATCAGGCGACCGACATCATTGAGCCTACCCACACACCCTTGTGTCAAATCAGGTTCAAACCAGAGCTGGTCCTTCGGCCGAGCCAGCACCGAAGCTTCGCACTCTCGGCCTATTTCTACTCAAACCACAAGGCCCGATCCAAAGTGATCTGGTGGCTACATTATCGAACCTCCCCACTCTTACGGATGGGCTTCTACTTCCACCGTTTGGTTGGGGTTAGCTGGCGGCGCCACCATCCTGTCACCACCGACTCGCCGAGTTCCGCCTCTTAGACACACTGGCGAGACAAAGTGCCTGGAGAGCAAAAAGAAAAACACGCCTTGGTACTGCGGAGCGGAGAAGTCGCTGCCCTAGCATCGAGGTTTGTCGTCGTCCAGCATTCTCTTTCCGCGTAGATCTGGCCGCTCCTCCAAACTAGGATAATAAAGGCTCGTACTTCGGAGGAAGGGCACCAAAAACCTTGAATGGCTCGATAAAACCCTCGAAAAATATCCAACCTCCGGCAGATCCCGTATCACCGAC
>JABEUM010000131.1 GCA_013044475.1 Acidimicrobiaceae bacterium
GTTGCAATTTTCGAAAGGGTCGCAAATGAGTTCAGCTAGAAAGATTTTTGATGTAGACGATCTCACCACCGAGGAGCTCGCTGAGGTTCTGGAATTTTCCGCGCTAAGAAATCCTCCGAAGGTTCTATCCAACAAGAGCGTCGCGGTGGTTTTCGAAAAGCCTTCCCTGCGGACGAGGAACTCTACCGAGGTGGCGATTCGTCAACTCGGTGGAGGCGTCACTACGATGGTCGATCAAGAGATAGGGATCGGGGTTCGTGAAAGCGCTTCGGATATCGCCTCGACACTTTGTGGCTACCACGACTTAATCTGCGCTCGCGTGAAGAGCCACGAGACCCTAGAGAGCTTCGCGGCTGTATCGCTTGCTAGAGGTGTAGGCGTAGTGAACCTGCTGTCGGACCTGTCCCACCCGGTCCAGGCGCTCGCCGACGTACTGACTATCAAGCAGGTCTGGACTGGAGTGGGTCATCCAAGGCTGACCTATGTAGGCGATTCCAATAACGTAGCGAGTTCCTTGGCCAAGGCGGCGTCCTATGCAGGGATCGACGTAACTATTTCGTCTCCGGCGGGCTACGAGTTCGATGATTCCACACTCGAGCGACTCAACGTTGGCGATGGACTAGTCAAGAAAGTCTCCAACCCCAAGGAAGGTGTCAAGGGGGCAGATTTTATCTATACCGACGTTTGGGTGTCGATGGGTCAAGAGGATCAGACCGAAACTCGACTTGCTGATTTTGGCTCCTATCAGGTGAATTCGGGTCTTATGGCTTTGGCCGGTGACGGGGTGAAGTTTATGCACTGCCTGCCTGCGCATAGGGATCTCGAAGTTAGCGCCGAGGTCATCGATAGCGCGGACTCAATCGTGTGGATACAGGCGGAGAATAGGCTCCACTCGATGAGGGGGCTGCTTTTGAAACTCTTCTGGAAGGCGAATTAGCGATGGTAGCGAAGAATCAGAGGCAGTACCGTATAGCAAAAATTCTCCAGTCGCAGCAGGTTGCGTCCCAGTTTGAGCTGGTGACGCTGTTGGCGGATGATGGGATTATTGCCACCCAGGCAACGGTATCGAGGGACCTCGATGAGCTTGGGGCCATAAAGGTCAAGGGATTCGAAGGGGAAAGCGTCTATGCGATCCCGGAGCTACCCAAGGACCAATCATCAACCTTTGATCACCTCAAAAGGGTTATGGGGGAATGGGTGGTTGAGATATCGGTCTCGGGGAATCTGGTTATCTTGAGGACCCCTCCCGGTTGCGCACACGTGGTCGCTTCGGCCTTGGACAGGTCGAGACTCGATGGATTGTTGGGGACCGTAGCTGGCGACGACACCCTTTTAGCGATTGCTGACGAGCCGACCTCCGGCCATATTTTGGCAAGAAGAATGTCGGAACTGGCAGGTATTGCATTCGGCTGACCTCTCGCTTTGAAGAGACGCTGTCCTTGGGGTGGTCTATCATCGCTTGGGCAGTGCCGGGCTAAGTTAATCTACTAAGAGTCGCGACGGCTCATTCGTTTTATGTTAGGTCGAAGATTTACCAGATAGAAAGGGCCGGATAAATGGGAAAAAAGAGGCTCGTATTGGCATATAGCGGCGGCTTGGACACCTCTGTCGCAGTCAAGTGGCTAAGCGTAGAGCTCGGCTACGAGGTAGTTGCCGTGTCGGTTGACGTTGGTCAGGGCGGAGATTTTGACGAGCTAAAGGAGAGGGCCACCCAAGCGGGGGCGGTTGCCGTCGAGGTTATTGATGCTAAAGATGAATTCGCCAACGAGTACGTCTTGCCTGCGATTAGAGCAAATGCCTTATATGAAGGTAAATACCCCCTGGTGTCTTCACTGTCCAGGCCGATTATTGCAAAGCATCTTGTAAACGCTGCCAAAAGGCACTCCGCCCAAGCCGTGGCACACGGCTGCACCGGGAAAGGTAACGATCAAGTCCGCTTTGAGGTATCGATACGCGCACTGAACCCGAACTTGGAGATAGTGGCACCCGTAAGGACTTGGGGCTTTTCTCGGGAAGATTCGATCGATTACGCTGCGAAACACGACGTGCGAATCAAAGCGACCAAGGAGAAGCTCTACTCTATCGATCAAAATCTTTGGGGAAGGGCTATCGAATGTGGCGAGATGGAAGATCCGTGGGTATCGCCACCAAAGGGTGTCTACGAGATGACGATAGCCAACCAGAGCGAACCTTCTGAGGTGATAATAGGGTTCGAGAAGGGGAAGCCGACCTCGATAAACGGCCGGCCCCTGCCCTTAGTCCAACTTATCGATCAACTGAATCTTCTCTGTGGCTCATATGGTATCGGGCGTATAGATATGGTGGAAAATCGGCGCGTTGGAATTAAAAGCCGTGAAGTCTACGAGGCGCCAGCGGCGATAGCGCTCATAGCGGCGCACTCAGACCTAGAAGACGTCACCCTGGAAAGGGAGTTAGCCCACGAGAAGAGGCGAATCCAAAACGAGTGGTCTCGCCTCGTCTATGACGGGATGTGGTTTTCGCCACTTAAGGTTGCCTACGACTCCTTCCTTGATTATTCCCAGACCTTTGTCACGGGTGAGGTGCGCTTAGTGCTGGAGCCAAACGCATTTCATGTCGAGGGCAGGAGGAGCCCGCACTCGCTTTATGACTATTCGCTGGCGACTTATGACTCGACTGACCTCTTCCGACACCAAGATGCTGAAGGTTTTGTGAGGATATTTGGCTTGGGTGTTCAGACTTGGGCATCGAAGCAAGGGAAATTGGACTAGGTAAAGATCTATGACACTTTGGCAAGGAAGGTTTTCATCGACTCCGGCGGACGAGTTGATGGCTTTTACCGAGAGCTTATCGTTCGATATCAGACTATGGCGACAGGACATCTTCGGTTCGAAGGCCCACGTGCTCGGGCTGAGGGAGTCCAGGATCCTCACACCACTCGAGGCTGAGATTCTGCTTGGGGCATTGGACCAGGTCGAAAAGGAGATGGGAGAGGGCAACTTTGTCTCTCAAGGGGACGAAGATATCCATTCGGCTATCGAGAGGCGTGTTACCGAGATAGCCGGCGATACCGGGGCAAAGCTCCACACTGGGAGGAGCAGAAATGACCAGGTTGCCACTGACCTGAGGCTGTTTGTGAAGGCCGCCCTGAAAGGGTTAGCCAAAGACGTAATTGCCCTGCAGAGGGTTTTGCTTGATCTAGCCGAATCGGCCGGTGATACATACCTTCCTGGATATACCCATACCCAGAGGGCTCAACCGATCTTGGTCGCCCATCACATGTTGGCCCATGGTTGGGCGTTTATGCGAGACTTAGAGAGGATCGCCGACGCCTATAAGAGGGTGGACGTATCTCCACTCGGGGCCGGTGCCTTGGGGGGATCGACCCTCCCATTAAAGCCCGACTTTGTCGCTTCAAAGCTCGAGTTCGCCGGGCGTTTTAGAAACTCACTCGATGCGGTATCCGATCGGGATTTTGTCGCCGAGACGCTTTTCGTATTAGCTACGATCGGAATTCACCTTTCGAGGATTGGCGAAGAGATAGTTCTATGGTCAACGGAGGAGTTCAGCTTTGTCAGGCTGGACGATGCGTATTCGACCGGATCTTCAATGCTCCCGAACAAGAAGAACCCCGATATAGCAGAGCTGTCGCGGGGAAAAGTTGGCCGGCTTATCGGCAATCTGACCGGATTGCTTGCCACTTTGAAGGGTCTCCCGCTCTCCTATAACCGTGACCTTCAAGAGGACAAAGAGCCGCTATTCGACTCGCTAGATACAGTGACTCTCGCCCTAAAGGCGACGGCAGGCATGCTTGCGACCGCAAACTTTGACTATGCGACGATGAAGGCTGCCGCCGACTCAGAGGCGCTGGTCGCCATAGACCTAGCCGAATTCCTGGTCATGAAGGGTATTCCTTTTAGGAAGGCCCACGGTATTGTGGGTGGAATTATCCGGGACTCGATAGAGCGCCGGGTTCCGATCTCGGAACTAGTCGAAGCGCACCCTCAGCTAGGGATCGAAGCTCTTGAAATTGTGGAACCAGGCGGTGCCATTAGACGAAGGGTGACGGCGGGTGGCTCTGGGATTGACGCAGTCAGGGAGCAGGTTGTTGAGTTCACTGAAAGGCTCAAGCAGGAGTCGAAGAGTTTTGAAGACCTCGGCTAGCGCAATGGATGATCAAAATTGATTCCCAGAAGGCTCGTTGAGACGAGAAGTGTACTCTTCTCTGACCTAGACGCCCAGGGGATTGTCTATAACGCCCACTATCTCAAGTACATTGACGATGCACTTGATGGATGGCTCCGTCGTATCGGCGTGACATTAGGTCAATCGCCGTGGGAAGTCGTCGTGAAGAAGATGGATATCGAGTGGTTCTCTCCCCTCTATGTCGGGGAGCTGTTCGAGATCGTTTTCAAACTATCGAAAAAAGGTAACACCTCTTTCGAGTTAGTTTTTGACGCTCACGCCGTTTGCCCACCATTGCCGAAGAGGGATGAAGGCGTGGAACTGGCTGGATATCCAAGGCGTACCTTTTCAGCCAAGGCGCTCTATGTAGGCGTAGACGGAGAGAGCCGGCGTCCAGTCCCGATGCCGGATTGGATCTACGCTGAGCTGGTTGAGGACGATTTAGGTACTCGATCCTCTGGAGCTGGAGATTGACTTGCTGGCCTCGTGGGAGAGGATAGCTGACGAAGACGGCTAGTGGATGTCGGCCGACAGTAGACCGTCACCGGCCGACATCTACAAAAATGGCTTGCGAGCTATCTTGCGAAATCAGCTCTTATAGGCCTCAATCAGTACCTTGGCTACTTCTGGCCTAGAGAACTGCGACGGTAGTTCCTGGCCACTGCTTAGCATCTCTCGGACCTTCGTTCCAGAAAGCACGAGGTGTTGATTGGAATCGTGTGGGCATGTTCTCTTGGAGACAACTTGTTCGCATCTTTTACAAAAGAAGCTGTGCTCGAATCGGACGATGCTGATCCCGACCTCTTCTTGGGGGAACTGGTCGAAGATCTCCTGTGCCGCGTAGGTGCCGTAGTAGTCGCCGACCCCAGCATGGTCTCTTCCAACGATAAAGTGGGTGCAGCCGTAGTTTTTTCTCGAAATGGCGTGCAGGATGGCTTCTTTGGGCCCTGCGTATCTCATCGCCGCGGGGTAGACGCCGAGAACCACTCGATTCGCCGGGTAGTAGTTCTCCAAAAGGACACGATATGCTTTCATCCTCGTCGCCGCAGAAACGTCATCACCCTTAGTGAGGCCAACGAGCGGGTTCAAAAAGAGGCCGTCGATAAGCTCGAGTGCTACCTTGTGAAGATATTCGTGGGCACGGTGGATTGGATTGCGAGTCTGGAAGGCGATTACCGTCTTCCATCCGCGTAACTCAAATTCCTGTCGTGCTTCTAATGGGGTTAGGTACTCGTGCTCGGTGTACTGCCTTGGAATTTCGTGAAAAGTGATAGGACCTGATACCGCGGTAGAGCCCCCTTTGTATAGTGCTTTTACCCCTGGGTGTTCTTCGGAAGTAGTCTGGTAAACCGACTGGGCTTCGACCTCCAGAGCAATTTTGAACCTTTCGACTATATCGATTGTCGCTATGGACCGATCTAGGTGGACTAAGCGAAGCTTGGTCTTGCCCTTTGGGAGCCAACCTTCGGGCAGTTGGAAGGTGATCGGTATGGGCCATAGCTCGCCCGTAACGAGGTGCGTCGAGTCGATGCAGGATATCCAGTTGTCATATCCCATGAAGGTCTGAAGCGGGGAGTAGGCGCCGATCGCAATCATTTCGAGGTCCGCCAGCTGACGGGGATTGCACTCCCACACGGCGAAGCTGTCGTCGATTTGCTCTGCGGGTTGGACTGTGGCGGTCGTCAGTTCGCCAATTCCTGCAGTTGTGGGTTCTATTGGAGTGATTTTTGAGTGGACCATTTTTCCTTCAGTTGGGTTAGTTCAGTTGGGTTAGTTCAGCTGGGCTACATTCAGTCGGGCTACTTGAGGTTTTCTTTTGCGTGGCTAATTTCTGCTATTGTTGGCTTCGACCAGATCCCACACTCGAGACGGCCTTGCCCGACAAAGCGACCCGAGCGCGGGTCCTCCCCAGGCTTGATCGCCCTGGTGCAGGGCCAGCATCCCATCGAGGTAAATCCCAATTCGTATAAGGGGTGAGGAGGAATCTCGTTAGCCGCGAGGTACGTGTCGAGATCGTTTTGCGACCAAAGGGTCAATGGGTTGATCCGGTATGTCGGACCGGCTTCGACCATCTGTAGATCTCTGCGAGTCGGCGAACTCGCCCTAGTTCGAGCGTTGAGGATCGCATCGGTCCTGGTATCGGCTAGGTAGGCCTGAAGCGGGTCTATCTTGTTTATTTGACAACACTTCTCTGGTTCGGAGAGGTAGAGATCTTCAGTTGCGGAGTCAGCCGACAAGGTCCGAAATGTGATCTCTGGGTAGCGCTGATCGAGTTCGGAGAATAGTTTGACCGTCTCTGGGAAGTGGTAGCCGGTATCGACAAAGAGTAACTCGCCCTGGTATCCGGCCTTCGCCGCCAGGTCTATTAGGACTTGCCCGGAGACGTTGAGTCCGGTTGACATTTTCAGATTTGGAAACTTGCCGATCGCCCAAGTGATGCACTCCTTGGCCGTATCTTCAAGCACTTTTGTCAATCTGGGCCTCTTGGTCGAGAAGGTCGAGTACTGCTTCGATCGAATCTTCGAGGGAAGTCTGTGCGGTATCTATCACTAGATCAGGATCGATTGGAGCTTCGTATGGGTCGTCGTAGCCAGTGAGGCCGCTGATCTCGCCGGCTATCGCCCGACGATAAAGTCCCTTTGTGTCCCGAGCAACTAGCACTTCTAAATCGGCATGCACGTGGATTTCGAAGCTTCTTGGACTCCTTGATAGCGCTTTGTCGCGAGATTCGCGGTAGGGACTAATCGCAGAGACGAGGACTATAACTGAATTTCTCGACAAGAGGTGGGCGAGATACCCCAACCGGCTCACTTGGAGATCTCGATCCGCCTTGGAAAATCCAAGGTCTGGAGAGAGTTCATTGCGAATCTCATCTCCGTCCAACGACTCGGCTGCAACTCCTCGATCGTGGAGTACCTTTAGCACACCCGAGGCAATTGTCGATTTTCCGGCGCCAGAAAGGCCAGTAAACCAAAGGACCGGCGCGTCAAGGTCGTTTGCGAATGGCATATTTCTCCTTTTTTGCTATGGGGATTCTAGTTAAAATCTCGTTAGTATCAGGTATCAGATGAATATATAAAAATAGTGATGTATTACGACATGGTGGGATAGCTTTTTGATGATTTTTCGCCCTTACTAGCTTGCTTTTTGCGAAAGTTCTAGCTCTTCGAGTCGACAGCGAAGCATGCGCTCTACTTCTGGCCAATCGCAGCGAAGCGAGGATTGGCCTTTGGCTATCATCGTCTGGCGCATCTGCACAATACGTTCGAACACCAGTATGTCTGTCGATGTGATGGAGCTAGCAAGACGATTGGCTAGGGATCTGGCGAAGGACGGCGATCCTCCCGAGGTGGAGACCGCAAGGGTAATACCTGGATGGGGCGTCCTTGTAGACATGTGGTAGAAGTCGCAGGTTTCCTTCTCATCGAGGGTGTTCAGCAGGAATCCACAGACGGACTTTAGCCGAAATAACCATGAGTTGATTTCTGGGTCGCGATCAGTAGCGATGACAACCCGAGCTGAAAGTAGCGCTCTAATTGGTGGCCGCTCTTTTCGAACTAGTTTGATTCGCTCGTCCGGCTGAACTTGTATGCGGGCTGAGTAGAGGATGACCATTGCCCCCTCGTCCGCAAGCGATTGTGCCCGAGTCGTTGCCTCTTCGGAGCTTCCTACTATCAGGACTCTTTGGCCTCTGAGCTGCAGTGAGACTATCATCCGGCCGCCTCGATGTTACCTTGACGAAGCCTCGTCCTCCCAGCTGGCCTGAGGGAATCGATTAGCTCGCTTGATTGACGACTCACGAAGTCGCCAAAGGACTCAGCTTTGGAGCGGTTGTCCCTGAATAGACCGAGGATCGGTATCAGCGCGGCGACCAGTGATTGGCGATCAACATCCTTGGCGAATAGTTCGCCAAGTCGAGTACCTTGGCGATCTGCCCCAAGGTAGATGTCGTACGATCGCTTTGATCTGCCCACGATTCCAATTTCTGCGAGGTAGGGCCTCGCACAGCCATTGGGGCAACCCGTCATTCGCACTTCGAACGACTGATCTGCTAGGCCGAGTTCCTCTAGACTTTCAGCTAACTCGGCGAGGAATGTTGGCAGGTATCTTTCAGACTCTGCCAGGGCAAGCCCGCATGTTGGAAGTGCGACGCAAGCAAAAGATTCTCGAAAGATTCTCGGCTGAGTTTTGGGATCTAGAGCGGGGACGCTTTGGAGTGTCTTGAAGAAATCCACCCTCGCTTCGGAAGATATACCCTTGAGTAGGAGATCCCCCTTGGCGGTGATCGCTAATTTCGGATTTGCCAATTCAACAAGACGCCTGATCGTGGTGAGATATGGAAGATCGGGTGTATCCTTGATCCTCCCTGAAGGGAGTTTTAAGCCAAAGTCGAAATGGCCGCTCGTCTCGTTGGTTACGCCGAGGTGGTCGGTGGTTTCGGCAAAGACGTCCTTAGTCGCCCTCCGAATGGCGATACCGCTTAGCCTTTCCACCTCTATGCGTACTTTGTCTACGCCCCAATGATCGACTAAGTATTTGAACCTTGCGTGCGACCTGTCGTATCGGTCGCCGTTATCCCTTTGAATTGAGATTATTGCGTCGATAACGCCAAACACATCTTCGCGATTCACCTCTCCGAGAAGGTCCGCCAGCCTAGCGAATGTCGATTCGTCAGCCGCCGACCTTCCCATTCCACCGCCGACGTAGATCCTCACCCTGTCCGGATCGGCCTCGTCGATAACGACGCCGACGTCTGACGACAAGACGTCGGTGCAGTTGTCGGATGACTGCGCTAGGCCTATCTTGAACTTTCTCGGGAGCATCGTCGATCCATAAATCGAAGCGTCGAGGCGAGGGGCGTTGAGAATCTCATTAGGGATCCTTTCTCCATCAACCCAAAGTTCGAGGTAAGCATCAGACGGTGCCTTGTAGCGCAGCGATATCTCTTTTGCTAGCTCGGATAGTCGGACATTGTGACCGTCGCTTTGTGAGCTTGGGCACGCAGTGACATTCCTCACTACATCCCCGCAGCCGCCCCACGTCGTCAAGAGGGTCCGGTTGATCTTCTTCAGCAGGTCCCCAATTTCGGACTTGGTAACGAAGTGAAATTGGATCCCCTGTCGGGTTGTCAACCTGAGCATCGCGTTGCCAAATTCGCTTGCCAGGTGATCGAGGGCTAAGTACTGCTCGGCGCTAATCACTCCTCCGGGAAGGGCGACTCGAACCATGCAGATATGTTCGACCTCCTGTTTTGCCCTTATTCTGTCTCTACGGAGGTCTCGATTGTCCTGCGTGTAGATTCCGTGGAACTTTAGGATCTGCTCATTCTCGGAGGAAAAGGAACCAAGCCCATCGTTGAGCTCTTCGGCTATCGAGCCCCGAAGTCCGTTAGAAGACTCCTTGACCAGTTCTACGGATGACTTCCTAAGTACGTTTCCCTGCTCGCCGATTAGCGGCATCGCAACTCCAATTGTCTCAATTCCTGACTAATATGATCAACATTATAAACTATAGAAGTATCAATTCAAGATCGAGCATCTTCCGTAGGGCACACAGCCCGCTTTACAACGTTGAGCAGGACTTATGAACAAGAAAAAAATGCTGTCCTTGGCGAAAGATGTGATTCAGATGGCTAGGAGCAAAGCGGATTGTCAACTATTGAAGGCTTCTAAGACGATGAGAGTCTCTAAAAGGGGGGAACTGTGCGAGCGAAGTGGCTGGCAATAACCGTTGGCACTTTTCGGGGGTTTGTGAATTCGCAGATAGCTGGATCTCCTGGCCAAAGATAGGTCCCAGTTGGACCTAAGATCGCCGTTTAGATCTGTGGCGGGCTGATATCTGGATTCAGGTGGTCGATTCGTTTTGTGTTACAATGGTCACACTTGTTAGCGATTTGGGTGGGTATTCATTTTGCTTGAAGTGTGCGTCAAAGGGGTCTTTTTTGGGTAGGACCAGGGAAGTTGTTGGATTAGCTACTTATAAGTCTTCAGCTTTGCCAGGCTCGTCCTGCCACGAGCAAGATCGGGATTTAAGGGCAGCCAGAGACGAATTTCTCACTTCGGCCGACCCGGGTTTAGGCGTGCGTCAGCTAGTGATGGAGTCGTGGCAAAGGTCACTAAATGCCGGAGTAGACGCAGAGGGCAGGTACCTACCACCAGTCGAGGAAGACCGAGACGGCTTTTTGAATAGGCGTGATGCTCATCCGCTTTCCGACCTCATGGGCCTTATTAGGGGTCTGCTTGGTGAGGTCAGTTCTGATTCCGAGAACCTGCTCGCCGTGGCCGATGAATCAGGTCGTCTGCTGTGGGTAGAAGGTGACAAGAGTTCGTTGCGGCAGGCGGCGACGATGAACTTCGTAGAGGGAGCTCTCTGGGACGAGGAGCATGCCGGGACGAACGCCCCGGGCACATCTTTGAGGATAGGCCACCCAGATCGCTATCAAGTGTGACCAGTGTAACACAAAACGAATCAACCCCCTGAATCCAGCGATCAGCCCGCCACAGATCTAAAC
>JABEUM010000132.1 GCA_013044475.1 Acidimicrobiaceae bacterium
GTTTAGACAGATTTTCACAGCTGGATGAATTCGACGAATCTGCAATTGCACTAAAAGCCGAGCGTGCTCCAAAATCTTTGTCAGATCCACACCTCGTGGCGGTCTAAGTCGAGCATTCGTGTCAGTCCCGCTATAGGGCCATAAGGGAAGCGCTGGTAACTTTGCACTCTGCCAGCGAGCCGCTACGGACTAACCAGCTAATCGCGCTTCATCTATCACCACGTCCGGACTGCGCTAGCAAATAGACCGCATTTGAGGCCGAAAACCAAATAAAAAGGCCATAGCCGGGCCAGCATATCTGAACTTTGTTCGATCCCTGATCCGAATTACCCAACACCACCTGGTCGAAGCTTCGCGGCTCCTTCACGCATCCTCTGCGGCAAGTGATCACGGACTTGGCCAAGCTCGAGCTTCGTTGAAATGAAGACTTTCTCCCGCACAGCCCAGAGGCCCTCCGCCACCGCAACCCGCCTTTACCGGCCAGCCGCTGTGTGCGCCAAATAGGCTCCTGATAGACACAGTCGAGCTTCGCCTCAGCCGTCTCTATCACTTGGAGCGGGTGACGGGGATCGAACCCGCACCACCAGCTTGGAAGGCTGGAGCTCTACCATTGAGCTACACCCGCAGATCGCTCTTCAGCTACGTCGGGGAGGCGGGATTTGAACCCGCGGCCCCCTGCTCCCAAAGCAGGTACGCTTCCAAGCTGCGCCACTCCCCGTGCCGAATGACCAATTTAGCCGCTCGCCGTTACTAAAACGTCCACTCAACCGAACTAGTTGGCATGTGCCTGCTTCGATCTGCGAACAAAGAAGGCGACCACCGCTACCACGACCACGAGCCCAATTACATAACCGAGATCCTGGACTACCTTTGCAGCGGTATTGAAGTTGGATCCCAGCGCATATCCGATAGCGGTCAAGGCCAGTACAAACGGGATGCTCCCGGCCGCGGTGTAGATCCCGAAACGGCCCGGATTCATCTCAGCCACTCCAGCAGGGAGGGATATAAATGTCCTGATGACCGGGAGAAGTCGGCCTACTAAGACCGCCACATCTCCTTTGCGCTCAAACCATCTCTCCGCCTTGTGCAGGTCCTCTTCCTTGAGCCAGACGTACTTTCCGTATCGCAGAACCGCCGCTCTACCGCCGGTTCGCCCGACGATCCATGCGATATAGCTTCCCAAGAGGTTTCCGAGGATGCCGGCGATGACGGCTCCGACGAAATTCATCTTGCCGGTCGCCGCCAAGGCACCAG
The DNA here is from genome assembly GCA_013044475.1 of Acidimicrobiaceae bacterium. Lineage (GTDB taxonomy): Bacteria > Actinomycetota > Acidimicrobiia > Acidimicrobiales > Acidimicrobiaceae > JABEUN01. The sequence continues at coordinate 1,255 of JABEUM010000132.1, forward strand.
CAAAGGTCATAATCAGTTCAGAGGGTATTGGTATGCAGGCAGACTCGGCAGTCATCAGTAAAAAAACCGCAATTAGCCCATAGCTGGAAACAAGGTGTTGCACGAGAACAAGCTACTGGAAATGACTTGTCTTTGAGACCAAAGAGCGCTGAGCCGATCCTTAAATCTGACTTTTTTTCATCAACCATTCAACAATCTCGATAGGAAAGGCCAAGCCGCAGGCGCCAAGTTAGCCAGTTAAGGTTGAAAAACAATGGCGGCCCGCCTCCTCTAAGTTGGGATTCGCCTGTAACTTAGATTCAATGCACTATTTGACTAGCCCCGATGGAACAAAGATCGCGCTACACGAAATGGGCGGGATCGGAAATCCCCTCCTGCTCGTCCACGCCACTGGCTTCGCAGCTTTGGTATATCAAGAGCTCGCCAATCTCCTCGCCGACTCCTTTACCGTTTTTGGAGTTGACCTAAGATTCCAGGGCAACTCCGAGAGGTCGGCCACGGGCAGCTTCAGTTGGAGCAACTTCGGCGATGACGTACTAACTGCGCTGCTTGCAATTCGGAGGCAGTACCCGTCCGGGACCCCAATATATGGATTTGGCCACTCTTGTGGTGGCCTAGCTCTGCTGGCCTCTGAACTGAAGGAGTCCGGCCTCGTCGAATCCCTATACCTCTACGAACCGATCATCGTTCCGGCAGAGATGGAAGACACACCGTATGTAAGTACCCCTCTGGCCGAATTGACCATTAAAAGACGTGAAGTATTTCCCTCCCGGCAGCAGGCATTTGAAAACTTTGCGCGCAAGCCCCCCATCATGTCTTTCAGCGCCCTATCGCTACGGTCCTACGTCGATCACTGCCTAAGAGAACTACCCTCCGGCGAGGTCACTCTGAGCTGCGCTAAAGAAGACGAAGCCGCTATCTACAACTCTATGGCGAGCACTAGAACCTACTCCAGGCTCAAGGAGATCAGCGTCCCTACCGTTATCTCCTGGGGTTCAAACTCCGATGCCTTTAGCGGTTCCTACTACAAAACTATCGCCTCGGCCTTGCCTTCTGGAAATTACGAAGAGATAGCCGACGTAGACCACTTCGGCCCTATGTGCGTACCTGCAGTTTTCGCCGAGCGAATAAAGGTCGGACTGAAAACTAACTGAGCAAGCAGCCGATCCATCCAGCGAACATCCGCCGCGTGCGGGCCATGTTTGTCGTTGCGTTATCCAACACGCCACAACTCGGCCACCAGGTGGCCTATCATGGAATATTAAGATGGCTTTAAAGTTACCGAGTTCACTATCACCTTCGAAAGTAAATACCTTCAGGGAGTGCGGGTACTCTTTCAAGCTGTCCGTCATCGATAAGGTACCTCAGCCCACAAATCTCTGGGCACTTCGCGGAACCCTGGCCCACAGAACCCTCGACCGGCTCTACTTCGAAGTCAAAAAGGGCGACAGGGACAGGGGTGCGGCACGGGAGATCTTCGACGAAGTCTGGAAAAAGTCGCTGGCTCAGGGGGAGCTGTGCACACTCAAGGAGTGGTCCGACGAGACCAAGATGGAGCAGTTCAGGCAATCCACGTGGGAAATGGTCGAGAAAGACTTTGTGGTCGAAGACCCAAATTCGATCACCGCTATAGCAACTGAACTTCTCTTGGAGTTCGAATCTAACGGGCTAATTCTCCGTGGGATAATCGACCGACTTGATCTCAATGCCGACGGTTCGATCACGGTCACAGACTACAAAACAGGTCGTGTTCCTGGAACCATGCAAGAACGGGACAAGTTAGGTGGCGTGCAGTTCTATGCCCTGCTCTGCGAAAAAGTACTGGGGGTGAGTCCAGCCTCGGTCCAGCTCATCTATCTCAAAGAGTCGATGGCGATCATTTCAAGACCAACACCCCAGACTCTGAAGGCCACCCAGAGTCAAACTCAAGCGATCTGGAGGGCGGTGGTACACGCTTGCGAAAACGACAACTTCCGACCGCGGGTTTCTCGCCTTTGTGGGCACTGCTGCTACTCGTCAATCTGTCCGGCTCAACCGGTACTAGGCTCCACTGACGACTGCGGACCAAGCCAACTGTAGTTCCAACTAGCTTGGAGGAGTGAGCGATAAAACTCCCGGACCAGATGTTCCTCCCGAAGACCAGATCGAGTTCGTTGAGTCTAGAGGCGTCAAGCTATCCCAATTTATCGACGACTTCGACGACACGGTCGATCGCCTCTACGAGCCGCTTCGTTCATTCTCTATTCTCAATCGTCTCTTCTACTCGGCTTCAGCGCTCGCCGATCACTCGCTGATCTGGTTTCTAGTCGCATCCGCAATGGGAACGACAAAGACGGGCAAAAGAAGATCGAAGGTCATCTCCGGATCCCTTTTGTTCGAGTCAGCATTGGTAAACATAGTTATCAAGTCGCTCTTCGGTCGCCAGAGACCAACGAGCCATGCCGAGAGGCCGCACAAGCTTCGTCAGCCACTTACCAGCAGCTTTCCCTCCGGTCACGCCAGTGCAGCCTTCATGTGGGCAACGCTGATGACCAAGGGACAAGGGATAGCGCCGATCTATCTAGCTATCGCAGTGATTGTGTCGATTTCGCGGCTCCACGTCAAGATTCACCATGCGTCGGACATTATCGGCGGAATGATCCTCGGTACGGTACTGGGGCGCATAGTCAAAAGGGCCTTCTTACATGGCCGGTAGGAGTATGAAGGGCCCAGTGACTGCGGCGGGCGGAGTGGTTGCTAAATCGTCGCCAGACCACGCCCACGATGTTATCTTGGTCTTCCGGGCGGGCCACAACGACTGGAGCCTCCCTAAGGGCAAGCTTGACAATGGCGAGTCTGAAGTCGATTGCGCAGTGAGAGAAGTCACCGAGGAGACAGGCGTCGAGGTTGTGGCGTCCACCAGATTGGAAAGCGTCCACTACCTGTTGCCCAATGGATCTGAAAAGACGGTCCACTTTTGGTTGATGGAGGCAAAAGGAACGCCTCCGCTGCAACTCGAGACCAAGGATCCATCAGAGGTCTCCAGAGTGGAGTGGATCCCGCTAGATAAGGCGATCTCTCTCGTCACCTACCAGTCAGACCGAAACGTGCTCAAACAGGCCAAGGAGTTGCTTGTTTAAGTGCTTGTTTAAGATCGGATCCCCAAGGTCCAACAGCCATTCAACTCGCCATAGAGAACCCAGTGATATGACTTTCCAATCGTCGATAACGCTGACAAGAAAGCAAGCGCTTCATAGAGCTGGTTGAGTGCTTCGGGAGTAATCGCCGTGCTGGAGATAGGTGTATCGATCTGGCAACCCATCGGCACTACCGCTCCCGCGGCACCAGAACACTTTAGCGATCGACGTGTTCGAGAAAATCAACAAGTCGATAAAGCCTTCTCGGCGCTCCAGGACCGTTTGAACTGGTATGGCTTTTGACCAGCCCCTTCCCCTCGAGCCGCTTCAATACCTGCACTATTCTTGATCTTGACCATCCGAGCCGTCGTTGCAACTCAGTATCAGAAGCACTTGCCGAACCAAGAGCTTCGAGTTCTCTCGCTAGTTGCACGGCTGGCCTTCCGAGTTCCAAGATAAGCCGCTCTCGACGTTCGTAAGAGCTATTGCGAGCTTCGGAATCTAGGCCCTGGATAAACAACTCGTTTGCAGCCAAGATCAGTCTCCTTGGGTTGGACCCTTCAGAAACAGCTAAGGCGCTCGTTATGGTATTCGGCGAGCTAGGGTCCGATGACGAAAGAGCACCGTCGACAGTCAACAAGAGATTCGGAAATTCAGCCACTGTTATTTCGGCCACCGAGACAAGCCGCTGGACGCTATCAATCCGCAAGGAGATGAGTTCGTCTTGGTCCGCAGCAGTTAATGGAGGCAGCTCAACCATTTTGGCGAAGAAGACATCTGCCGGCGGGGTCATAAAGCCGTCGAGTTCA
>JABEUM010000133.1 GCA_013044475.1 Acidimicrobiaceae bacterium
CGGCAAGGGATATTGGCTTGTAGCTTCTGACGGCGGAGTCTTCAGCTTCGGTGACGCGGGATACTACGGTTCGATGGGCGGAAAGACCCTCAACGCTCCGGTGGTTGGTATAAGTGCAGGGCCGGGGGGCAAGGGATATTGGCTTGTAGCCTCTGACGGCGGAGTCTTCACCTTCGGTGACTCGGGATACTTCGGTTCGATGTCCGGAAAGAACCTCGCCAAGCCAGTTGTCGCAGCTTCCGGAGTAGCCGTGACTTCGGCGGCATAAAGAGCTATTTCGGTGTGCTTAGGAAGGCCCTGTTCTTCCAGCCAGATTGGTCCAGAAGAACAGGGCGTTTGACATTTTCTTAGAGAACGGTGAGCTGTAGTTTGCCAAGACGGCTGAATGACGGGGAACTTAGTTAGGAGGTCTCAATTACCAAAACTACTGCACAGGGTCGGGACTCGCGGGCACTGTCGCCTTTGAGCGCGACTTGTTTCATCCTGACCCTGCTGAAGTCCAAGGGCGTAGGACACAAGTCCCAAACGACAGGGCAGAAGCCTTCCTCGGATGGCTTAGGACTAATCGGCAAGAAGGATCTTATGGATAATAGATTCCGCACTTGCCGATCGGCAGAGAAATTGAGCATTGGGCGAGTGGCATGAGGAGGAAGGCCTGCCTGATTGTCGAAGTGAGAAAGTCTCTTCGAGGACGGAGAGGATATCTGGGTGAAATATACGATTACCAATCTGTGGAGCAGGCATACCATTGGGATGTGAATTGAGTTTGTGTAGGTCAGATTAGCTAAGCGTAATCGAGAAATTTGGTTGTGTAATTTAAAGAGACAGGGGGGCGGAGTAATTGACAGAAGTAACAAGCAAGCGATTCGATAAGGTTGAAGAAGGGATGCCTGAAGAAAAAGGGCCTTCTGTAAAAGATTTTAAAATTGTACCCATGAAAGGACTGCCCTTCGTTGCCATAATGATTATCGGGCTGATAGTGAGTATTGCTGGAAACTGGCAGTGGGCTCTCGATTTCTACCATGTCGTAGGGGGTGGATTGTGGACTGCCTTTGACCTGTTTCTGGGTTTCGTTTTAGGACCAATAATGGGGAAGATGTCTATTCCTTCCCGGATGGAGTTCACTTCAAAGTTGATGCCGAAGATGCTTCTTATAATGCCCACGGTAGTAACAATGACTTTGGGATCGGGATTCCAATTGGCTCGCAAACTCAACAATTTGAACCCTGGAGCGGCGGCGCATGGCTGGCTTGTGGCCTCGTTTATCGTCGTGGGAGTGATGACGGTCATCGCTTTAGGCATCCTGGAGCCTGCCAATTTAGCAGTTCTTTTTGAGATGAAGAAGGAGAATCCGAATGGTGCCGTCATAGGCAGGTTGATGAAGCGATTTATCTATACTGCCGGAATAACCGGGGCGATGCAAATTGGAACATTGATAATAATGACGAGGGTGGCTACATTATGAGTGGTATTCCGGGTCAGATATCAAATGCTGCAAAGCAGACTGAGTTTGAGAAATCAGCGCCATCGCTACCTCCGATAGGTGAGATTGGAGTTGGTGCTTTGATTTTGATAGTGATAGGGGGGATTTACATGTCCTCCCAGTATCCTCGCGGGTCATCGCTAGCGATACCCTCAATCTTGGCAGCTTGTTCTGGTGGCTTACTAATATTAGGTTTAGTGGCTTTGGCGAGATCAAAGAATTTTGCGCGGGAGTTATTTTTTCAGGTTGGCAAGTGGACACTTATTGTCTATGTAATCGTCGCTGGAATGCTCGAATATGTTTTTATATACGATGGTACTAGAGGAAATGCTCTAATTGTCTTAAGCGCAATGCTTTTAATTTTGGCCGTTGACGTTCCTCTTATCATATCGTTTACGGTTGCCAGATTTACCGGGTCCAATTAGGGTTTTGTGGAGCTGATGCGTAACGCGCTGGTGTATCGCGGGTTGCAACTTTTGTTTTCCGAGAGAATCACCAATGCCCATAATTCGGTCTTGCCCTTTGGGACTAACTATTTCTGCTGACATCGTTCGATCGCCACTGACTTATGTAGGGGCAGGAACGTTTGCCGTTCAGACCGAAGGCGGCGTGAATTATTTCGGCGGGGACCGGCTAGGCACCCGTTTGGGAAGGCACCTCAGTGCACCACGCCGTCGGATCGAACCATATCTTCAATTAGATGCGGTCGTACTGCTCAATTTTCGCTGAGATCTAGGCGCCTGTGCGGGGTCCTCTCCTTGGAGCCAAGTATCGGAACAACGTCATCGATGTCTCAACTGACCAGATGGGTGGCCATCTTCAGATCATGAACGCTCGTCGGAGCTTGATCGAGAACGTCTCGGAACTCCTGAGCGAGGAAGGATCGTACCGGCGACCACTGAGTCCAAAGGGACTCCTCATCGTAGGATAGGCAGATTAGCTCCGGGAGCAGGACCAACGTGCGTGCTTCGAGATGTTCAGAAGTAATCAGCGAGATATCGACATCGTGACCTTTGGTGAGCTACGCCAGAAGATCGAGCTAATGATCGAATTACCTATGAATGTTGCGGAGTAGTTGCTCGTTCTCGCATACGAGGGATTACGATATTCCAACGACGGACGCTTTAGCTGACGACGCAGGAGATCAGCGGACATTCTCATAAATCGTTCTCGTCTCCCTAAACCCTTCAATGACTGCACCAGTAGAGCGAGCCGCTGTGATTCCGCACGTAGCGAAGGACGATGCTACGCATTGGACGATCACGATTTCAGCGGCAGCGCTCAGGCTGTTTCGTTGGCTGTTTCGATACGAAAAGTAGCCAAGTCGAGTTGGTCGTTGCTCAGTCGTACCCCGTGGACCCGGCCCCGGTCACACCGACGGTGCCATCGACTTCAAGGTGATCGATGTCCCCCTCGATCTCGACTGACCTCTCATAGTCCCCCGGACGTCGTGATGTCACAACCGATGCGTGCGGTACCAATAACCCCGCCAGACTTCAGACTGAGTGCCACTTCGGAAAGCTGAACGAACATGGGTGTTATGAGACTTTCTCCGATTCCAACCATCGTGGACAAAGTACCTCCTGCCTCCAACTTCGGAAGGGTTCGGCTCACCAGAATGCCGACATACCCATCGCCATACGTTGCTATCGACTCCGAACGTAGCGCTGGCGAGAGAACCGCCGTAGACGTTGAATCCACGAGCGCCAGGCCCAAACGTCTCGATCGGAGCATCGACCACAAGATCGCTGAAGTTCACAAAGCCGATGCCGCTCGGGCCACGAGACGTGATCGGTGCTTTCGCCGTCCGCTCCCGATGAAATGTTGGTGAGCTGTGCCGAAATGATGACCACTGGGTCGGGTTGGCGGTTCCAGAACGTAAACCCTCTCTGGAGCGCATCGACGCCGAAACCATGCGGTCGGTCCTCGCAAGTCGGCGGGGTCGACCGTCACGTTGTCTGCGACGATACGACCCGAACGAACCTGGCCCTCTGCCGCCAGATACACCTGGCCGACCGTCGAAACGTTCACGAGCGAAAGCGTTCAAAGGTCGGCAAGTGAGGTGTCGTTGAAAATCGCTGGCTCATGGACTTCAGCGACAACTCGAAGGTCGGCAATCTCGTTATTCGACGTGAGACACAAGCCCTTCGCCTTGAGCTCAATGGCGCCACTACGAAGATTGACTCCGGGTGGTGTGGCAACGTGAGGGACGGGATACCCCGGGATGGTTCCGTCGATCTCGGTCTGGGGTACGCCCGTAGCGATGACGTTGGTCAGATCAACCCCGTTCGCAACCTTCACGAGTGTCTCCTTCTCCGTAAAGGTTCGAACGCCAGGTTGACCGTCCACCTGCTGAAACCTTAACGGAATTGATGGCCTCATGGAGCGTAGGCAGCTAGATCTGCTGGAGGGGCTTATCCGGATGTGCCCTTATCCGGCTTGACCCAGCTCGAGGTCCTTAGCTTCTATGCAAGCAACCTGTGAGCACGGCTAAGGATGACAGGATGTGCTTTGGCAGTCCATGGAACCGGCAATAGCGGTTTGTTGCATGCGCTCACCTAACCTGAGCCGTGTATTTGGTACCTGCAAAGTACAGGTTGTGGTTGGCCTCCTCCCAACCTTCCGGAGGAGGAGTCTGCTTCGTAAGGCATTCGGAGATCGACTCGTATTTACAGGTGACGGTAATGCGCCCCTGGGGAGCATCTCAGTTGCCATTGAGAACTAGAGCAGCTCCTGGTTAGTCGACCCTTTGAAGACCCCTCACGCTCCAGTGCCACTGACTATTGGGTATACCGGCTGAATGCTGCCTCGACAAGTCATTTTCAAGTTTTTGTGCTCGAGGATTGCGCACAAGTGGATCCTCAAGTCCGTACTTGTTCAGAAAGGACAAATATGACCCTTAAATTCGTTCGAAGCGGTATCGATGTATTACAGTATGACGGGATGGCAAACAGCTAGACTGACAGGCAGTGACGATATCGGCTGGCGTATAGCGATTGGGTCGCAGATCTCTCCGGGGGCGGAGTTGGCTATTTGGGAAGCAGGGGGGGGCTAAATGAATCGCGTATGCACAGAGAAAAATTCGCAGGAAAGCGTCGATTCTCATGGGGATCTTTTGTTTGAGCCGCAATCGACGACGCTGGCCGTAAGCAGACTTCTTTACCAGATAGCGGCTGGCCTTGAAGCGGAGTCCGACCGGATAACTCTCGCCGTAATACATGCTTACGATTTTGAGATTCCGACCTATAGGGCAATATCTGATCAGCGGATGCGAGACGACGTCTTCGTCGTGTGCGAAGCAATCGTTCGCGGCTGGCTCAGAGCCATGTCGACTGCAGGCCCTATGGAATTCGATATCCTCCGGATCATCTTGGAGGGAGTTCGACGGCGAGTTATCCAGCGGATTGAGCTGCCTGCGGTGCTTCAAGCCTTCCGAGTTGCTATGCGGGTTCTATGGTGTGAGATTGCTGGCTCTCCAATCTGGAACATTCAAACCAACAAGGGACTGCTTCCAGAGGTCGTAACATGGTCACTCGACTTTGCCGACCAAATCTCCTCGGCAGTTGCCGGGGCATATACCGATCAGTCTGGGTTAATTGCTGCGGAGCTTCTTCATTGCAGGTCGACATATCTAGATGCCGTGCTCTCAGGTGGTACTACCGCTGGTCTTGACTGTCCGTCGGTTTTGGAAGCTCGGCACTTTGTGGCGGTCGCCAGAATATCCCCAAACTTGGATCTTGTCCAACTTGAAAAACTAGGGGAGGCACTACGGACGAAGAGTCGAGTAGTCCTTTGGACCGTGCGGAACCGAAACATAATCACGGTGCTCGATTGGTCAGGAGATGTCACGCGCGCTCATTTGCTGCGTGACCTTGAAAGGCTGGTGGGTGAGGAGCATATTGAGATCTTTGGGGTAGGAGGAACGGCTGAGGGCACGATCGAGACCCGACAAAGCTACGTCGAGGCGATGGCCTCACTCGATCTTGGCCCGGATGTGATGCCGAACAAGAACTGTGTATATGATTTTCAGGATTTGGCGCCAATTTCTGCAATGCTTGAGCAGCCAGAACAGGCCTGGCGGTTTGTGCGAGGAGTATTGGAGCCGGTAGGCGAACTCTCAAAAAGGTCGTGGGTATTGCCGACTTTGGAAGCCTATCTTGCAAATGCAGGCAGTCTCAAGGTCGTAGCTAACTCCTTGCAGATTCACCCCAATACTTTGAAATATCGCCTGAAGGAGCTCCGTAGCTTTACTGATGCCGTTTTTGCTGAAGGTGACCGTGCGCGGACTTTACTGTTAGCACTGCGAGTCAGGCGAGCTCTTTCTCTTCAGACGAGGCAGTTTCACACTGAATGTGGCGACTTGGTCTCCGATGTTGATCAATCGAAACTTGATGTATTCCAACCTAAGAATTCATTCTTTACTTCAGATCCATTTTCTTCAATTGGTAAAGATGGACTTTACGACACACTCAAAATAGATAGCCATTTTGATTCCATAACCGGCTAGTTGGCCCTTTTGCATTGCAGTTGGACGCTATCTACTTAGCAATTTATGTAGCAGAATACCACCACATGAAAATGTACATCGCGAATAAGAGTTGAATGGGAGCTGACTTGGATAAGTGAAATAATAGCGAAAACTGTGATCATTGAATAGTCGTCTATTGATACAAATTAAACATGGGAAGGTTTAGGGAATGAAGAGTCATATTTTCGGTCGCAAGAGCGTTGCCGGGGTGCTGGCCGCTTTTGCTATTGCGTCCATTGCCGCTGCTTGCGGAAGTAGCTCAAGCACTACTGCCACTACGGCAGCGGGCAAGAAGACCGGTTTTACGGGCACGGTAACGGTCGCCGAATCCACCACGCTTAGCGGGTCCATATCGGAGCTTGGCCAAGGTGGTCTACAGGGCGTTCAGGACGCGGTTGCGAATATCAATGCACACGGTGGGCTATTGGGGAAAAAGGTTGTCATTGCAAGTGCGGACGATGCTACTTCGCCAGCTACTGGAGCTGCAAACATTAGGTCGATGATTCTCAACGATCACGCTGTTGCAATATTTGGACCGGTCACAAGTGCTGTCGCTGCCGCTGAAGAGCCAATTGCAGCTCAGTACCATATTCCGATTTTTTTCCACACTTCAAACGATGTAGCCCTCCTCACCTCGGGCTTTACAAAATATGCATTTGGTTTTGTGCCTAACACGGTCATGGAGCCACGCGCCGCAGCCGCTTACCTTCTACACGAAGTGGGCAACAAGCCAATCTCCATTGGAACTATTTCACCGGATTACAGCTTTGGTCATGCTACGGTCGCCGGCTTCATTCAGGCGCTACAGCAACTGCATGTAAACTATCGCCTGGTGGTCCAGCAATGGCCGCCATTGGCCGCAACCAATATTGCCCCTTATCTAGCGGCGGTGACTGCGGCTCATCCACAGTACGTGTTTAACGCTCAATTCGGTGGCGATCTCGTGAACTTCACGCAGCAGGCAAATCAGTTTGGATTCTTCAAGAATACGAAGCTGATCGCGATGTACGCGATGGCACCTTTGAAGGCTCTTGGGGCAAGTGCTCCCGCTGGTTCGATCGGGTTTGACCGTGCCGCTTTCTGGGCGATCAAGGCTCCAGCAATGCAGTCATTCATAACGCAGTTCCAAGCGAAGTACTCGGCATATCCATCTGCCTGGGCAATCATGGCTTACACTGCCGTTCAGTCGTGGGCTTATGCGGTAGAGAAGGCGAATACCTTCAATGGCACCAAGGTGGCCGACACTCTGTCCGGTGCGACTGTGCCCACAATCCAAGGATCTATCACCCTTAGGGC
>JABEUM010000134.1 GCA_013044475.1 Acidimicrobiaceae bacterium
CCAAGACCTGTTACCCGGGGACCCAGCTCACACTCGCCTACTCGGTCAAGGAGCGGTGAAGGCGTGCACGGACTTTGCGGCTATGTAAGGAGGTCTGGAGTCTGATCAAAAACTGACGGATGCTGGCTGAAAGAAGCGACTATTGAGCGCCGTTCATAGGCTTGTTCGATTAGACGGTAGGGACCCTCGGAAGCATCTGAGCAGATGGTCAATAGGCCGGGATCATCGATTTAATCCGATATAGGGGTAAGTCGAAGATCTGCTTCTAAGACCACCGAACGATGATCGAGCCGCCGAACTTTTAGAGATGATAGAAGACCAGCGGGGTCGATCAACCATCGCAACTACCCATGTTCATTGGCACGAAGGCCTAAGTGATGTGACCGTTGCCGACGCAGTCTCCTGGATCGTCTGTTGCAACGGACACACCGAATTGAACTTACTGGGGCCTCTCGACGGACTAGGGAAGCAACAACAAAAGAGCCCACTCAGGCGAAGTAGCAGTTAGCAATAACCGCATAACTGATATTAAAACCAACCGTTTTACGAAAATTCCAAAGGAGCTAAACAACAAGGACAGCATTCGCGCCAGCGTCGGTTGCTAAGCAACCTTCGACCCCGGCTGGGGTGTACGAAAACCCTCGGAGCGGGTGTACGGATTCGTCGAAATAAGCACCCGCCGGGTTTGTACTCGAAAGACGGTCCATCAGAACGCCCGAGGGGACTAGCGGCTTCAGCCGTCGGATGAATCGGGCCTTGGGGCGTAGACCCAAGAGACCCTGACCGTGCCACCACCGCAATGTGTGACCTTCGAAGGGGTGGGAACGTTCCTTCGGGTGACTTCGCTGCGCAGACAAACAGAATCTGAAGTTGAGTTCAAAAGAAGTTGTAGGCGATGGATAACGAAGCTGTCACTTATTTGTGGATGTCTGCGACTTCGAGCATCCTCAGATACTCCGGTGAGTCTGCCCCAAGTATTACGAGCCCGAGCATGGTGGGAGATGGAGGTCGGCCTGCCGCTTTAGTCCCACCCTCGCTGCCTAGGGGAGTATCTCGACCATCGCGGGAGGCATCCAATCGTCGCCAGAATCGACTATCTTAATACCCACCGACATGATTTTTGCCTGGGTTGGCTCGAATGGCCTTGTCTCGTCTGCCGCTTCTGCTAGGCCCGCTTTTCGGGCCTCCGGACTTAGCTGCTTGCCGTTACTAGGCATCGGTTGAATAGGCTATGTACGATAATTGGAATTACATAGCTCAAACAGAATTATTTTGAACGGCGGAGAAGACTTAATTTGGCAACCTGGAAATCCGAGGCGAGAGCGCCCGTAGTTGGAATAATAGGTGGGGGCCAACTAGCCCGAATGATGTTTCAATCAGCACTGTCTCTAGGTATCGAAGTTCACATCCTACGATCTGAAAGTGACGAATCGTTAAATAAGATTGCCAAAGAGATCACAGTAGCGAATCAGTTCGATCCCACGACCTTGTACCACTTTGCACGAAAATGTGACGTCGTCACATTCGACCATGAACTGATACCGGCTCAATTAGTTCAGGAACTCTCCGATCGTAACTGCACCATCTATCCGTCGGCTGACACGCTGGCTCTTGCTGCTGACAAAGCCAAACAGAGAAAAGCCCTTCAAGCGGCGGGCATCCCAGTTCCGAAATTTGCAGTAGTCGAGACGGCTATGGAACTCGAAGCAATCTCTACTGCTTTTGAGTTTCCGCTGGTGCTCAAAGCCGCCAGAGGGGGTTTCGACGGGCGGGGAGTGCACAGATTCAGCACCTTGGAGCAAGCGACACACTTTATTAGGAACTCCAAGTCACAAGTTCCTTACGTTGTGGAATCTGAGCTCGAAATTGAAGCAGAACTCGCAGTTTTAGTAGTTACGGGGCAGCAACCAGCGAACCGAGTAACCTACCCCCCGATCCAAACCCGACAGTTCGACGGTATCTGCGTCGAAGCGTTTTGGCCAACCGAGCTAGATTCCGAGGTTGAAGAGGAAGCCGTTGAACTAGCAATGCGGGTTGCCGACACCGTTGGGTCAGTGGGGGTTCTTGCGGTTGAACTCTTTTTAGTCGATGGAAAGCTGCTGGTAAATGAACTCGCCCCACGAGTACATAACAGTGGGCACCTCACAATTGAAGGTGCAGTCACCTCACAATTCGAAAACCATCTCAGGGCGGTCACTGGCTTGCCTCTGGGGTCGACCGAAATGATCTCTCCTGTAGCGATGGTCAATCTAATACCCGTCGACTCCGCGACCAAGGGTGCAATTAACCTCGAAGGGGCGCTCCTCGTCCCCGAAGCGAAAGTCCACGACTACTCGAAGACCGCCCGAGCAAATAGAAAGATCGCTCATATTTCGGTTCTGGCCGAAGACGCCCAAAGTGCATTGAAGCGGGCCTGGGAAGCGGCACGAGCTTCACTAGAAGGTCGGATCCTTGGTGACCCCGAGGACAATATTGTAGAATCCGATGCCTGAATCAAAAACTACTTTGTCAACTCCGTTGCCAACGAAAATTGCGATCGTGATGGGCTCAGATTCCGACTCAAGAGTAATGGGAGCCGCCACAGAACTATTGAATGAATTTGGCGTTAGCTTTCACGTTCAAGTCCTCTCAGCGCACAGGACGCCTTTTGACATGCTCACGTTTGCGGACGAAGCAAGAGAAAAGGGGTACAAGGTCATCATCGCCGGGGCGGGCGGGGCTGCTCACCTGCCAGGGATGATCGCGTCGGCGACGAGTCTCCCAGTAATCGGTGTACCAATCAAGCTCGCTGCATTGGAAGGGATGGACTCCCTTCTATCAATCGTACAGATGCCCTCAGGGGTGCCGGTCGCGACTGTAGGGATCGATAACTCTAAGAACGCCGCACTACTCGCCCTTCGCATCCTCTCAATCGCCGATCAGGACTTGGCCATCAAGCTGGACAACTACCGAAATGCCCTCGCCGAAACATCAAGGCTAAAAAGAGTTCAACTCTAGCTCCACCCAGACCAAAATCTAATATAACTTGGGCCGCTAACCCAAGGTATAGCCTCCATCAATGACCATCGAGTCGCCGGTATGGTGGATGTTTGTCGGATCGGCTAAGTACGCTGCTACCTGCTGAAAATCTTCCGGTCTCCCCCACCTCTTCGCCGGAAATCGTTCGGTCGTTGAACTTAGAAACTTTTGGTTCGCCAAGAGTGGCGCTGTCATTTCGGTTTCAACCCAGCCAGGAAGAATCGCATTTACCCTTATCTTTTGGGGAGCTAATTCCACGGCTAAAGCTCTCACCACCGCCAGTATTGCCGTTTTGGAAGCGGCGTAGGGAATGATTCCCGCCGCCCCAAGTATCGCCGAAACGGACGATACCGCAACTAGTGAACCACCTTCCCCTTGGGAGATCATGATTTTGGCGGCCTCTCTGAAACACAAGACTGCGCCTATGAGATTTACCCTAAACACCTCGTCCCAGTCCTCCACCGAGGTATCCACAAAGCTCGAAAGACGAGCGGAGACCCCTGCATTGGCGAATACAGAATCGATTCGACCAAAAACACGCTTTGCCGAGCCGAAGGCTCCTATTACCGAACCCTCCTCGGCGACATCAACCTCTATAGCTTCAATACCAGCATCGCCCACCTGGGCGAGCCGCAAAAGAGCCGAATCCAACTTCTTTCGGTCTCTCCCCATGATTATTACCTTGGCACCCGCCTTTGCTACGCCTTCCGCCAGGCCCAATCCAATTCCACCATTTCCCCCGGTAATAACCACGACACGACCAGCCAGGTCAGGCAAAATTCCCCCCAACTTCAAAAGTCCGCTTGTTAAAAGACAAAAATCGGACCGCCATATAGATCAGCGGCACATTGGTACAAATACTACTCTTTGGAACGAGTCAAGTTTCTTCGAAGATGGGCAATAGGCATAGAAGATGGGCACCGCCTCTGGCGGTGCCCATCTCATGGTGAAAGGTTCTAATTCTGAGAAGAGCTGGTCTGCTAATTGTCACCTCCGGACGTGGATCCACCATCGGATCCACCACTAGAAGTTGTGTTGGAAGAGTCTGAACTATTTGCGCTCGTGGTAGTTGTCGAGTCGCCACCGTCAGAGGACTTGGGTGTAGCGCAACTCTGTGTAGAGTTGGTCCCCGTCTGCGTGGCTGAGCACGTCGTTGAACCCGTCCCTTCCGGAGTCTCGGTCTTGGGCGGAGAGGCTACGACCGGCGATGGGAGGCTAGTTGTGAATGTTGGGGCGATGGTTGTCGTTGGGGCGATGGTTGTCGTTGGGGCGATGGTTGTCG
>JABEUM010000135.1 GCA_013044475.1 Acidimicrobiaceae bacterium
CCAATCCGTTTTGCAAACTCTCCAGTGCTATAAGTATTAGCCATTACATACAATTACAGCACATGTTGGACAGAAAATCGTCATCTGTTAATTGCTCCTCGTTCTCCTTTTTTGGTTGCTCGTCGGTCGGTTTTGCAGGTCTCGGCCCCGGAATATCTGTCCGCGGAGGCTGCCTGTCGTTCAGGCGTGCCCGCCGGTGTTTGCTACCTGCCACCAAATATCAACGTGGCTGGGCGCCCGAACGTGAGCTTCGAAATGGAGTTTGTGCCCGGCTCAGCCCACTCGATTGTATAGAAGGAGCCTGAGTCGCCCACCGATCAAATTGCAACGGTAAGGGCGATAGGCGAGGGGTGTAGGACGGTGAGACCAATATTTTGTGAGGCTCAATCCGCCCTCGCCACGGCCAGGAAGTTAGTGGGCTAAGACCTGCACCCTCAATCTCCCGTTAGAGATAGTGTCGCGGGCTTGGTTAACAACCTGCCCATGGTGGGTGAAAAGTATTACCTGCAACCTGGAGCACATTTCTTCGATCACGGCCAAACCCGCCTTGGTTCGTTCATCGTCGAAATGCACGAATAGATCGTCGAGCAATAATGGTAGATTTCGGGTACCCACTGCGTAGTTTTCTAAGGCGGCTAACCGTAGCGATAGGTATAGTTGGTCCCTCGTTCCGGTACTCAGGGTGCCAACACCCAGCGAGTTGCCATTACTAGCTTTGGCGAGGATCACGAGTCTATTTTTGTCATCGATGTCAGTCTCGATTCCTGCGTATTTACCGATCGTTACTCGAGCGAAGATCTCGCTCGCCCTCAGAAGAATCGGACCCTGGTTCTGGGAGCGGTAATCGGAAATCTGCTGTTCGAGGAGATGCTTAGCGAGGGTAAGCCTGACGTATTCGTCGGTGTAGTTACCGACTTCAGAAAGAATTATCTGCGCGCGCTCGGCTTCGAATGCCGCTTCATCGGAATCATTGATCGACTTCTTTAGCGCCCTGAGACCGCCGATTTCCAGAGCCAATTCTTTGAGCTCACCCTCGTATGCGTCACGTTGTAGGTTCAACTGCTCGATCTTGCCGTCAATATCGACATCTGAGTAGGATTCAACTTCTCGTGCTAGTTGATCCATTGAGACGCCATGGGCGGCAATCAGTTCATCTTCGATTTCGTGGATCTTATTTTCGAGCTCAGCCATCCGGTTCGTCCGTTCAATCGCCCTAACGAGGGACGGTTCATCGACGAAGTCGAACTCGCCAACCAGCTCTGTGATTAAAGCCTCTGCTTGGGTTACCGAACTGGTGACCTTATCGACCTTGGTAGCCTTTTCTTCACGCTGTTCGAGTAGCGCTTTCCGGGTTGTCATGGCACTTTGGGCAATTTTCAACTTTCCCTGCAGAGTATTGATTGCAATTTCGGTACCAAATGCGTCAATGGCGAGGTGTGGAAGCGCTTGCAATACATCGCCAAGCTGATTGGCGACTTCCTGGTTACGGCGCTCGATCCCCGAAACCCTAAGACGTTGCTCGTCCAGTTCAAGCGAAGTGTCTTCGATCTCCTGGATCGTCAATAATAGATCAGCAACGTCGGTGGGCGAAGTGAGAGCGGGAATTCCTAAAGGAACGACGGCTTCTGACCATTGCAGATTCCACGAATCACGCTCTTTCTCCGCAGTCTCGAGGGCGTATTGTTGCGCCTCTACCGATGAGCGACTACTCTCCAGGGTCTGATCCATCAGCAATCGCTTTTCACGTGCTTCATCCGACGAGTTGCAGATCTGCTCCGCCCGAGCGAGCAGCGCCATCAGGCTTAGTGATTCTTCGGGTTCGTCATTTGCTTCATGCAAGAGGAACCTAAGATCGACCTTGGAGCGTTCAATCGATGCCTGTAATGAAGCCGCCCGGTTTTCAAGATCTTTGATCTTGGCAGCTTCTACTGCGATATCCCGCATAGCGACTAGAAACTCATCCATCAAGGGCCGACTAGCAGCTTCGACTCCGACTGGCTCCCATAGTTTGCGCCACTGCTCCAGTGCGTCAGAGTGCTGTTTCGAAGCTGCCTCTAGCGCGGCGTGATTTGTTTGAGTAATTTCGACTTTGGCTGCGACCTGGGCTTTTAGACTTAGTTGACGCTCTACAGCCTCTGCCTCGTGACGGAGTCTGTCGGCGATTTCGTCCGCCTCTTTCATGGCATCTTCGAAAGCCCTATCGAGGGGGCGACCTTCACTCCAGGTTTCTGCTTGCGCTTGGGTTGTGGAGTCGTCCAGCCATATTCCCTTTACTATCTTCCAACCTTCATCGCGCATTGTGCGGGCGGCTGCGAGGTCTTCTAACGATGGCGGGTCGGTGAGCAGGATATGTTGTTCTAACTGCTCATTCAGTGCGGCGAGTTCGGTTTTGTTGCGATCTTCTTCTCCGAGGGCCGCGGCGTAGGACGACTTGGTCTCGACGACCATTTTGTCGACCTCATTAACCCTCCCTACCGACGGCAGAGCGACCATGTCGGCGTCCCGGGCTTCGATATTGACTCTAAGCGAAGCTAAAACTGCCTCTGCCCGGCCAAGGGAGTCTGCGACTTGCTTGTTTAGGTCATCCAAGGTCGACTCGAGTTGGCCTTCCCCTCGTATTCGGGTGACCGCCGAACGAAGGTTTGACACGTCTATGGCACCTGGAAGCCTCGTAGATTCCGCTAGGTTGCGATCATGTAGACGCCTCGCGTCTTCTCGGGCGCTGAGTGACTTAGACAAGGAACCTTGGATTCGGATCCATTCGTCGCTCAAACGTTCGATCCGAGACCGTTCTACGTCGGATAGTTCCGGTATGCCCATAGAGTCTTTCTTGCAACCTTCGGGTACCCTATGAAGTAGCATTTTTAGGCGGCGATCGAGGTCGCCAACCTTTTTGTTGAGGCCCGGAAGGTCCTTCATGTTCTGTCGGATAGCTCCTAGTTCCTCGACAAGGCGCTCAACTTCTGGTGCCTGCTCAACCAGCATCTCGTCGACGACGAGTTCCGAAAGTTTTTCGTCGAGTCCGTTGAGGTCTGGACGAAGTGTCGCAAGCGAACTATTTCCTTCACGGCGGGTTTCTTGGGCTTGGATCAGTTTGCCGCCGATAGTTGCGGGGACTCGCGGACCCTCCTCGCTGAGTTCTGCGAGTTCTTTTTTCATCGACCGTCTATGTTCCATTGGCGCCCGTACTTGACGAACTCTGACGCTGCGGTTGAGTTCAACATTTAGCGCGTTGTAATCCGACCCTAGTTTCTGGTCGAGTTCCTCTGCCTTTGCGAGCTTCACCTCGACTTCTTCTGCGGCCAATGCACTTTGGCTGTGTTCACGTATCGCGGACTTCGAACCCTTATATCGGGCGATACCCTCGTTTATCAGTGGTTTCGACGCCCCAGGTTTGAATAGTTCACCCACTCTCGCATTGATCTTGGCCATGGTGGAGTTGAGTTGGGTAAGCCCGGTCCCGGCGGCAAGCAGTGCTCTGCCAAGTTCGCCTTCACCTCTGAGAAGGGCTTCTCCACCTGAAACTATCTCCTCGTGGCTGATCGAGAAGATAGTTTCGTAAGTGTCGGACCCCACACCTCCGAGCAACTCGGACATTGTCTCATCGGAGATTGCTTGGTTGGAAGAGGAGATCAAAGCGGCGCTATTGCGTTTTACTCGAAACATCTCCAGTTCCCTGCCGTCGTTTGCAACTAGAGTCGCTCCGATGCGCAGGTCGGAGTTGGAGTGCAGATAGGAATGTGGACTCCTTGTTGGTATTCCGTAGAGGAGTTGGCGGATCGCCGCCATCGTAGTCGTCTTGCCAGCTTCGTTGGCGCCGACGATTACGTTGACGCCTTCTGGGAGAAGATCGAGTTCGGTGTCGGTAAACATGCCAAATTTCACGAGGCTAAGTCTTGTGAACCTCATGGCACCTCCGTCTCGCCGAGTAGTGCTGCAATCAGGTCAACTGCAGAGTCGAGGGTAGCCTTTACGTGGTCGGTCGACGATGGAGCTAACTCGTCGACGTCGTTCGGGTCGCTTATTCGTAGCTCATGGGGCAACTTATTTCTAAGATCGGTGAAGAGCAATTCAACGAGGGCTAACTCCTCTGGATCATCTTGTATTCTTTTCGCCCTACTTCTGATGGCTTCAATTAGACCTCCATCGACCTCCGATGTCTGTCTTGTATTGAGCTTCACCTTCTCAATCCACAAATCGTTGCGGGCCGCACCAAGTGCACGCACCTCCATGTCGAGCTCTATAGAGCGTCTCCAAAGTTCATTGTGGATCGGGGATCTGCCGATTATGTTTACCCGAGCTGCGACGAGCCTTCCATAGGCACTTTCTACGGCTGTTTGAAGTTCTTCGGAGACTTGGGTCAGCACCTCTTCAAATGTGTTTGAGTCGTTCACCTCTATAAAACAGTTGACCCAGCGGACTACGTCGAGCTCTAGATGTTCGACGGACTCGATCTCCCCCTGCTCAATGGTGACTAGAGACGCCCCCTTTAGTCCCGTCTCTCGAATATGTCGACCTTGAAGATTGCCAGGGAAAACGATCCACGGCTCGTCTAAGACAACCTCTCTTTGGTGGACATGTCCGAGCGCCCAATACTGATAGCCGCGACCACGTAGGGTATCGACTGAGGTTGGTGCGTAAGTTGCGTGGCCCGGCCGGCCATCGAGGCTGGTGTGAAGCAGGCCGATATTGAAGAGTCCATGGTCTGCTTCGGGAAACCTTGCCGCTAGATCGTCGGTAACGACTCGGTTGGCGTAGCTTTGACCGATTACCGCCAAATCGAGATGATCGAAACGGTGGACCTGGGGCGCAGAACTTGCGAGTTGGATAACGTTAGGCGGCAATGTGAGTCGCTTGGTGATCTCGCTCGCAGCATCGTGGTTGCCGACGACGATCACTACCGGAATCTCCTCGTCGCGCAGACGGGCGAGTTGCTTTATCCAGAACAGCCCAGTACTGTAATCCTTCCAATCTCCATCGAAGATATCGCCAGCGATGATGACTAGGTCGACGGCATTAGACACCGCAGCACTCACTAGGTTCTCGACTGCGCGGCGGGTAGCCCCGCGGACTTCGTCGATCGGTGCCCCTTCATAGCTCGCTAAGCCACGCAAGGGACTATCAATATGAAGATCGGCGGCGTGGAGAATTTTCACGGTTCAAGCATCCTGGTTCGATCCATCCCGAAGGATACCACGACAAAGCTGCCCAAGGGGACTTTGTCTATTCGCAGGGATCATTAAACTTGTCACTCTAAAACACCGTAACTCCGCGTTCGAATAACCGCTGCACTGGGCTTGTGGATACGGCAAGCCAAAGGAATATGCAATCTAGATTGAGTGAGCCACATCGGCCCTAAGAAGCGTCTGCCGCCGAAATTGGTCGAATAGCTCTGCCTCATTGGGACCAGCAGTCAGTAGCGGCGAGGCAGTCTCAGAATCGTAAATTGCAGCGGAGGGAGTGGGATTTGAACCCACGGGGCTTTTGGCCCAAAGCATTTCAAGTGCTTCGCATTCGTCCGCTCTGCCATCCCTCCAAATTATGTCAGATCAACTTAGTCTCTACATCCGCCCTCTTAGCTCATCGATCCAATCCTGGGCACTTCGCTGGGGTGAATTATTGGAATCCGGGACCTTAGGACTCCTCGAGCTTGGATATGAACCGAGGAATTTAAGCTCCGGCAGGGTCGTCCTGAGCTCCCGAAGGCAGTCGGCGACGAGGCTATTTGCGATGTGGCCTTCCAGATCTATGATGAAACAGTACTCTCCCAGTTGCCTTCTCGTCGGGCGAGAGTCGAGTTTGGTCAAGTTGATCCCCCGAGCCGAGAATTGAGCCAGTATCGAAAGGAGGGATCCGGGCCGGTCGGAGACCTGGAAACAGACGACGGTAGTCTTGTCGTTGCCGGTAGGTTTTGGTATGTGTCGTCGGTGGAGAAGGAGAAACCTGGTCTCGTTTCCCGGATGATCTTCGATACTTGGCCGAAGAGCGTCCAGTCCGTATTCCTTTGCTGCGGCCATCGGAGCTATCGCCGCTTTGGTTCGATCTTTGGAAACTGCGACGAACTTGGCGGCTTCAGCTGTGGAAGTACTCGCCCTGATCTCGGCTTTGGGTAGGTGAGTCCTTAGGAAGTAGCGAACCTGGGCGGTTGCTACCGGGTAGGAGTAGACCTCCTTTATCTCTGAGATGTCGGTGCCAGAAATAGTAAGTAGGTTCTGGTGGACTTCTAGGGATACTTCTCTTTGGATTAGAAGGTCTGCATCAAAAAGCAGTGAGTCAAGCGTCGCTAATACAGTTCCCTCGATAGAGTTTTCAATCGGTACGAATCCGTAGTCGATCTCTCCCGTCGACGTCGCCTCAATGACCTCGGTTATCGACGTCATAGCGACAATCGACATCTCTCTGAGGTCATTTTGTGACAGGAGCGCCTCTTCGGTGAAGGTGCCCGCGGGTCCTAAGTATCCGACTCTGCTTCCGTCAGCCTTCAGCTCGTCCAAGGTCTCTCCAACTGTCTGCTAATCTGCCTAGGCTAAGAATAGTAACGACCTCGAATGATCTCCGCCTTTGGCCGGCGGTCCCTTTAGAGCAAACTGCCAATGAAGATCGTGTAGCTAGCAGAGGGCTACTGAATGCTTAAGCGGCCGACACTTTTAGATTAAAGCAGCGCCCAGTTTCTCCCAGGCATGCCTAGCAGCCTCAATCCGAAAACTAGCCGTGATGGTCGTTCGGAACTGAAGAAATGCGAATCGACCCAGGCTTTTCACGCCCATTATTTGGTCATCTGCGTGTCCAAAACTAACCCGACGCCGATTCAAGCTAAGTCGGCGGACTTCACTTTTTCGCAGGAGCGGATGCTTACCTCCTACCGGAGTCGGCATAGCTATCCAGTACCAGAAGAGTCGACTTGCTCGCTGGGGCCTGAATTGACCTCTGGCGAAGGAAAAATATCCTCTGGACGAACCATCGGGAGGATTACCCCATCGCTCAGTGAGACTAGGCCATGGGTGAATTCGTTATACATGGCATCTTCGACTGTCATCCCTGACTGCTCAAGGGTAGACAGGCGATCATTTCTCATCGCCACCTGCGGAAATTGTGCAATCTGCTCGGCGAGTTCGATCGATTTCTGCAGTACCGTTCCAGTCTCGACCAATCGGTTGGCGAGGCCTATTGAAAGGGCTTCCTCGGCTCCCACTTCTCTTCCGGTCAAGGTCAAGTCCAGCGCCCTTGACTCGCCGATCAGTCTGGGCAGACGGATGGTCCCGCCATCGATTAGCGGAACTCCCCAACGCCTGCAAAAAACGCCAAATACCGCTGTCTTATCTATCACTCGCAGGTCACACCATAGTGCGAGCTCTAGCCCCCCTGCCACTGCATAGCCGGTGATAGCGGCTATTGTTGGCTTGCAGAGGCGCATTCTCGTTGGTCCCATCGGGCCGTCGCCCGATGGCTCGACCCTATTCACCCTTGGACTTCCTATGGCTTTCAGGTCGGCGCCGGAGCAGAAGGTTCCACCTTCGCCATAAAGAACGGCTACTGGCGAGGTGTCGTCCGACTCAAAATCCCTAAAAGCCTGGGAAAGCTCTGCGGCTGTCTCTCGATCGACCGAATTTTTAGTCTCTGGACGAAAAAGCGAGATGACGGTAATCGCCCCGTGCTTCACCGATCTCACCGAAGAATTGCTCACCTGTCGTAACTCCGAATTTAGCTAAAATTGGATAAAAAGCCTAGGTCAATGGTATCACTCACGGCCACGCTGAGCTAGTGGGTGTGAATCCCCCCTGTATCTGAACGTGGGGAGGTATACACTTGAGCGATCGATGAATTTCATAACCTGAGCCACGCGGTAGAGGGAGAACGATTCTCGAATTCCTTAAGGGCTTCGATCGATTGGGACGGTCCTCGAGGGTTCCTTGAGTTTCTGCCGTGACGT
Organism: Acidimicrobiaceae bacterium; assembly: GCA_013044475.1. Taxonomy (GTDB): domain Bacteria; phylum Actinomycetota; class Acidimicrobiia; order Acidimicrobiales; family Acidimicrobiaceae; genus JABEUN01. The sequence continues at coordinate 7,931 of JABEUM010000135.1, forward strand.
GAGAACGACCGCCGGATAAGCTCTTGGCGTTTCTGGAAGAGCTGTGATTATGCCGACAGCTTCAACTACTGACCAGGACCGGAGTCCACCTTCATAAACGGTTTTCGACATAATCGCGGAGTCGGCATAAAAATCGAAGCTGCTCGGAGAATCTCGTTCGCTCTCTTCAACTCGAAATTCTCCCGTTCGAGCTGACGAGTACACTCCCTCTCGTCCGTCGTAACACCCTGGGTCTCCCCGGTGTCGATTTGGGCCTGTCGGACCCATACCTGAAGCGTTTTCGGCGCCATTCCGAGCTTCTGGGCAACTGACTGGATTGCCGCCCACTGCGACGCGTACTCACCCCGATGATCAGTGACCATACGTTTTGCTCGGTCACGAACCTCGGGCGAGTACCTCTTTACCATTGCCATAGATACTCCATCTCTCAAGACTAGGAGTCTCCACTATTCCCGGGGCATACCATCGGTATGGCAATACCGGGTATACTAATGGCATGGCTAAAGTTATGGTGTCTATGCCAGACGATCTTCTCTGGGCGGTAGATATTGAAGCAGATCGGCGCGGAACCACACGAAGCGGATACTTACGGATACTTGCGGAAGAAGAATTGCAGCGACGTAGCATTCGGCGTGCGCTGAGGATGGCTGAGATCGACAAGATGGGCGGATTTTCGCCAGGTCACGGAGGAGGAGCTGCTGAATTAGTAAAGATGACTCGGCCCGAACGTTGAAACTGTGGCTTCTTGATGCCAGCATTTTCCTCGCGAGTGAGGATTCGGACGATAAGTATCACGGAGATTCCCGCCGATTACTTGAAGGTGGCGATCCTTTGGCTACCCTCGATCTCGTCTTCTATGAGATAACCAATGTGGCAGTGCGTTCATGGCGAGATCCTTTGGCAGCACGTCGGCTTTGCGAACGTGTAAACGCAGTAACCGACGATGGCGGACTTGTGCGTGCCGAGTCCTCACTACTTGCTAGCGCCGTTAATATTGCTGATGAGCACGGCATCTCGGTGTATGACGCTGCATATGTAGCAGCGGCTCGTGCATTAAGCAGTCAACTCGTTAGTTGTGATGTGCGCGACTTAGTATCAAGAGGACTTGCCTGCCTCCCGGGTGAAGCCACCTCCAGCCAGGTAAATAGCGAGTAGTTCGTCAGGCTCACATTAGTGCCTTGCGGCTGCACTTGGCTTTGTAGCGGTAGTATCCGCGATCAACTACAGTGTCGGCCCGAATTCTCCCCAGTCCCGTAAGACCGTCCACGGGATTCCTAAATAGTCCACTCCGGGCCATTGCGACCTGTGTCGTATCTGCTCCTTCGAGTTCGGGCAATCTCACAAAGGGCTACTGGCTAGTCGCATCAGACGGAGGAGTTGAGGGGCCCCCGGAAAATGAGCCATCTGACCTGAACCCAAGCTGGGCCTACCCAGAGAAAGTGGGCACTCAGATTACCAACAAACGATGTTGGTTGAAGGGATATCACAATGGCAATCAGCAAAAGGAAGTTCATGCTGAAGTTCAAGGTTTTGGTTGATCGGAAAATCGGTCCCAGGATAGCTAGACCATTCGATACTTTCCGATGCGGCTCTTCTCAAAACTGAGATGGACAGTACCGGGTTATTGCCGTCAGCTAACGACTGCTGAGTGCGTTCCACGGATCGACGGGAGGGGTTCTGCGGTGGCCAAGGGTCTCATTACTGCCGGGCTCTAAAGCGGCCCTTTAAAGCTGATATGACTATCGTCACGCCCCTAACTTTGATTTCCTGAGAGCACGGAACCAGCGCTGAGCCGGGTTTCGTGTGGAATTCATCAAAGAACTACCTGTTCAGGAACCTATGCGGCGTTTGGGTTAGCACGGAACCAGCGCTGCGCCGGATTTTTGCCTCAATTGACCACAAGATACCCTGTTCAGGGATTTCTGCGGCGTTCGGGTTAGTGCCTGCCTCGACTGAGCGAAACTATTGATCTGGGGGCCCGAGCATATGTCGGTTAGAAGGGAGCGTCGATATCGACGACGTCGACGACCTTGTTGGTGACGAATTCGCGGA
>JABEUM010000136.1 GCA_013044475.1 Acidimicrobiaceae bacterium
ACGAACAATGAGAATTTGGGTTTCAGCTAAAAAAAAATCGCTCACACACCACTGGCCCATTTTCGGTGGTAATATTTCGCAACGTCCACGGAAGGTTGGGGTCTTCCATTAAGGTGGTCGTTGCATGTAGATAAACAGGGAGGGAAATAGTTGCGTACGAAAGCACTTTTAGCAACCGCAGCCACATTAGGAATCACTTTGGCGGCTTGCGGGTCTAGTTCATCTTCATCTTCGTCTTCTGGTTCTGGTACCAGCACACCGGCTTTACCAGCCGCACCAGCCCAGATCACAGTCGGAACCACCTACTCGGGATCTGGTGCATATGCAACATCTTCTATTCCGGAACTTGACGGTTTGAAATTCTGGGTCCAGCAGGAAAACTCTAAGGGGGGAGTCTTCGTCGGGGCTTACAAGAAGCGAATCCCAGTAAAGCTTATCGCCTACAACGATCTAAGTTCGGCTACTACTGCCGCAACTCAGTACAATCAGCTGATCACCCAGGACAAAGTCAACATCTTCGTGGCTGACTTCGGCTCTGTTCTGACTGCTCCTGCGGTTTCATTGGCTGAAGCTCACAAAGTCGTGCTCTTCGATCAAACGGGTACCGGAATACCGTTCTTCACTCCGCAGAACAAATATATAATTCTGTGCGATCTTCCGGTATCCTCGATATGGCCTGACGTACTGGCTAAATTCTTGATTGCCAAGCAGATCAAGAATATAGCAGTCGTCTACGGAACTAATGACTTCGATGCGTCACAGGCAACCACCTTGAAGTCAGACCTTGCAGCGGCTGGTATAAAACTCACCTACTATCAGGGCGTTCCTACGTCGACGACGAGTTATGGGACTATCTTGCAAACGATTTCGGCGCAGAAGCCTGACGCCTTGATTGAATTCGGCTATGCAGCCAACGACACGCCGTTTTTGCAGAACGTCCAATCGTCTGGAATGCATTTCAAGATGGTGTTCACGGTTTTCCCAGGACAGCTACTCGGACTCTTCCAGCAGCAGGTGGGTAACGCCGGGCTCCAGTACACCTATACCTATGGAACCAACTTCTACGTCAATTATCCAACGGTCACCGAAGGGCTCAATTCAGCCGCTTTTGCAACCAAGTTTGCCAACGCATTCCCGGGTCAGCTAAATTCATTGTCGCTTGACGGCTACAATACGGGTCTAGTGGTTCAAGCGTCGTTAAAAAATGCTAAGTCACTTTCTCAGGCCGATATAAGAGCTGGAGCGATGGCTGCTTCTGGCAATATGACGACATTGGATGGTAAGTTCGTCCTCAACTCCGAAGGTGCTCAAACTGGTGAGCTGTTGCCCGTTGCGCAGCTTTTCCCTTCAAGTGCCGGGATAACCGTGAAGGCGGTCTATCCGGCCAGCCAGGCAACTGGGACTGCTGTCTATCCTGCTCCCGGAGCATAACTTAGAAGGCTTTGGGTACTGCTTGAGAGGCTATCTCTTAGGCAGTACCCAACCAAAACAAAAGCTGAGGAAAAGTCGATGCTCTTTGAATACGCCATAGTTGGGGGGGTTCTCCTAGGCATATTCTACGCCCTATTGTCAGTCGGGCTAAATGTAGTCTTTGGAGCGCAAAAAATAATCAATTTAGCCCACGGAGATATCATAATGCTCGGCGGATATGCCGCCTGGGAACTTTATCAAACCTACAAGATTTCACCAATAATCTCTACAATCATCGTCGTCCCAATAACCGTTGTACTCGGATATATTCTGAACCGACTGATCGCTCCTAGATTGGCGAAAGCTTCTGACCCTGAGATGTTGTCACTTATTTTATTCTTCGGACTCTCGGAAGTAATCGAAGCCCTGTCGTCGCTGGTCTTCGGTAATGCAGAGAGGTCTCTTCCGGTCAGTTCGATCCCGACGGCCCCGCTGAAACTGTTCGGACAGGCGTATCCAGCAGACTGGTGGGTATCTGCCTTAGTCGCCATCCCGTTATTGGCCATCTTTCTACTTTTCCTGTACCGGAGTTCAGTCGGTTTGCAGGTCAGGGCGGTAATTTCTGACTCGGTCGAAGCAGCGGTCGCCGGAATTAACGCTCGGCGGGTATCTGGCCTTTACTTTGGAATCGGGTTCGCCCTGGCGGCATGCGCCGGTGTATGGGGGGTTTTCATATTCGGTGGAGTCAGTCCGACTGAAGGCCCAGCTATCACGGTTACCGCATTTGCAATAATCGTCTTCGGTTCATTGGGTAACCCAATCGGAACCCTAGTTGCGGGAATAATCTTTGGGATCTTTTACCAGTTGGCGCAGGTCTATATCCCCAGCTGGTCAAACCTCGTGCCTTATGCACTGGTAATTGCGACAATGCTGACTCGGCCTCAAGGACTGTTTGGAAGAAGGCAAAGGGTTGCCTAGCATCACGGAAATCGACACCATACAAAGTACGGACTCGAAGATGAAAAAACTAGTTGGTCCGGCCATTGCGACCTTAGTGCCCGTGATCGGCTTCGCATTGGCAATTCACGTCTATTCAAACGAGTTACTCCTCACCTACATGGCAATTTATGTTGCGCTCGCCCAGGGTGTGAACATCATGTACGGCTTTACTGGCTACTTGCCATTTGGCTACTTCGGCTTTTTTGGTATAGGCGCCTATGTCTCAGGCCTAGTCATGTTGGACTACAACTTCCCGCCGGTATTGGCGGTAGTCATTGGCGGGGTGGGAGGTGCCCTTGTTGGGGCCATCCTCTTGCCGTTGTTTAGACTTCGAGGTGCGTACTTCGCAATAGGAACCCTTGCGGCCAGTGAGGCCATATACACAATTGTCGCGAATCCGTCGCTCCAATCGGTCACTAACGGTCCTTACGGCCTCAACCTCGCCAACTACTATTCCTCGGGAATGGCATATGGATCCGCTATTGCCCTAGTCGCAATCTCCATTATCGCTGTTAGCTATGTACGTGGTTCGCGGTTCGGGCTTACCCTCAAAGCTATTAGGGATGATCCATATTCGGCTTCCATGGCAGGAGTCAACGTACCAAGGCAGCGCTTTTACGCTTGGCTCATCTCTGCCGCAATTGCCGGCATGGCGGGAAGCATCTTCGGATGGGCGACTAGCGTCTTTTACCCTCAGGCAGTTTTCGATTCCAGCCTTTCAGTCTTGGCAATCGTCTTTGCCCTCTTTGGCGGAGTTGGTTCGGTTTGGGGTCCAACCATCGGCGCTATCCTGCTGTATTCGGTATACAACGCCATCGGCATCTCAAACCCACAATATTTTCAGCTCATTTATGGAGCGGTAATAGTGTTGCTAGTTCTTTTTGCACCGCGCGGACTTCTCGGGTTCTGGAATTTCATCGCGCAAAAACTCAGCAGTAAGAGGAAAAAAAATGACTGACTCTCCAGTGCTGCTCAGGATCGAAAACCTGACCACCGTCTTCGGCGGACTTAAAGCCCTAAGTGAAGTGTCGCTTGAGATCAACCCGGGTCAAGCCATCGGCTTAGTAGGACCGAACGGATCAGGAAAGACAACTCTTGTCAATACTGTTTGCGGACTATACCGACCTGCCTCTGGCAGAGTAATCCTCGAAGGAACTGACATTACCGGCCACCGGCCACACTCGATAGCGAGGGCCGGCATCAACCGGACATTTCAGATTCCGAAGCCATTCAAGGATCTCTCGGTCTATGAAAACGTCAAAGTGTCATCTATCCACAGTCGGAATCCTGCTCCAATTGAAGAGGTTTTAGCCCGCGTCAACTTAAGGGAATTCGCAAACCATCCAATTTCTGAATTAACCGCGTCCCAACAAAAACGTCTTGACTTAGCAAGAGCACTCGCACTCGAACCGAAAATCATTTTCGTCGATGAACTTGCGGCCGGCCTGACTCCTGGCGAACTGCACGAGGTGGCAGAGATGCTCAAGCAATTTCAGGCGTTTGGCATCGCCATGATAGTAGTTGAGCACCTAATGGGATTTTTAGAGCAGGTAGTCGCTTCGGTTCTGGTACTCAGTGCCGGTCGCACAATATTCACTGGAGCGTTGCGAAACGCACTCGCTGATGAAGAGGTCAAAAGGGTCTTTCTTGGAGGAGAATCAGATGCTGGAAATTAAGCAGATGACTTCCGGCTATGGCCCGATGCAGGTGCTCTGGGATCTCGATTTGAAGGTCAACCCAAATGAGGTACAGGTGGTGCTAGGTGCCAATGGTGCAGGCAAATCGACACTTCTCAAGGTAATCATTGGTCTTTTGCCACTCTGGTCCGGGATGCTAAAGATGGAGGGAGACGACATTGCTCACATGTCCGTGACCGCACGAGTGAAGCGCGGGGTCGGATACATGAGCGAGAAGGGCATCTTTCCCGAACTGACCGTCGAAGAGAACCTAAGACTAGGTGGGTTATCGAAAAAAAGGGGGGAGACTCAAGAGCAAATCGATAGCGTTTACCAGCGATTCCCAGAACTTAAGGAGAGAAGGGGCTACGTTGCTGGCGGACTCTCTGGAGGGCAAAGAAAGCTAGTAGGCGTCGGTCGCTCTCTCATCTCCCAACCGAAGATTCTGCTAATGGACGAGCCGTCGTCGGGACTCTCTCCGCGCTATGTTTCCGAGGTCATTGAGAGGTTGGCCGAGCTACGAGGCCAAATGACACTCGTGATAGCCGAGCAAAACATCTCATTCCTCAAAATAGCTGACACGGTCAGCGTGATCGAGGGCGGACGAACTAGATTCGAGGGTAGCGTTGCCGACTTTACAAACGACGACAATCTGAAAACAGCCTTCTTCGGCATCGAATAGCCCTAAAAGTAGCGTCGGGCTGCCCAACAAAATCACCCTCGCCATCAAAGGACCATTAGGTGAAGCCTGAAAAGGGCTGAATAACACCCAGACCAGGCAAATCAAACGCTGATTGATAGGGATTGCTCAAAAACTAAGGGAAATGGTCGATAAACTACCCGGCCATTTCCTTACGCATTCATCTACTTTTGTTCATTCAGACTAGAACCCAACCAAATTCATTTCATCGGAAGGTAATTCTTGTTTACCCCACTTGAGGAGGAGAAGCGATGTGACCGCGCCTAGTACAAAGATAACCGACGACCACCGAAATGCCGTTATGTAGCTATGTACGCCAGCTTCGGCTAAAAGAAGCTGAGAAGGTACTTTGTGAACAAGAAAATTCGTCGCGGTAGTTGCCGCCAAGGTATTGAGCAAAGCTGTCCCTATTGATCCGCCTATCTGCTGCGCGGTATTTACCGTAGCGGATGCAACTCCGGCATCCTCCGGCGAGACACCAGCAGTAGCTGCATTGATTGACGGCGCAAATACAGAGCCAAGTCCAAGTCCTAAAACCAAGAGAGCGGGAAGAATGACACCTGGGTAACTGGCATGGACTGTAATCCGTGTGAGCAGCAAAAGGCCAAAGGCAGCTATCAGCATTCCCGCTACCACCATCGGCTTAGGGCCAACGCGTGGTAGCAGTACTGCAGTGGCTATCGACGCAGTCGCTACCAGCACAGCAATCATAGGCAAGAAAGCGACCCCGGTCCTGACCGGAGAGTAGCCGAGGGTCGACTGCATGAAGTAAGTAAGGAAGAGAAAAACACCGAACATTCCGACAGCCGACAAAAATACGGCTATATATGATCCACCACGAGTCCGATCGAGGACGACTCGCATTGGAAGGAGTGGGTGCTCCGCCTTAGTCTCAATTCGCACGAAAAGACCAAGTAATACAACTCCTATGGCAAGAAACACCAAGGTGATCGAGTTCAGCCAACCTGAAGTCTCCGCATGAGAGAAGCCATAGACCAAAGAAAACATGGAAATCGATCCAGCCAGCACTCCGGGTATATCCAGCCTTACCTTGTCGCGTTCCGCATCATGGCGCAAAAAGATAACTCCACCAATCGTCGCAACAACAGCGAACACCAGGTTTATGTAGAGACTCCACCTCCAAGAAAGGTACTGCGTCAGAAACCCGCCTAGCAGAAGCCCAAGCGCCGCTCCCCCGCCGGCTATGGCACCAAAGACTCCGAAAGCCTTGCCTCGCTCCTTTGGATCAGTAAAAGTAGTAGTTAGAAGTGAAAGTGCGGCGGGAGCTAAAAGGGCGCCAAATGCACCTTGCACCACTCGCGACGTAACTAGCATCGGGAAACCAGTCGCAGCTCCTCCTATGGCGGATGCGACTGCGAATCCAATCAGGCCAACCAAAAATACCCGCTTCCGGCCAAAATAGTCTGCTACTCGGCCACCGAGAAGGAGAAGGCTCCCGAACGAAAGCGCATAACCAGTAACAATCCACTGCCGATCAGCGGTCGAAAAAGCCAGGGCCTTCTGTGCTGAAGGCAGTGCAATGTTGACAACGGTTGCGTCTAGAACAACCATCAACTGAGCGAGAGCGACTACCGCCAGTATCCACCAGCGTCGGTTATAAATGTGATGGGCTAATTTCTCAGCCTCACTTGCCCCATGCCTGAGGGTCAACTCAGCGCCATTAGGGAAATCCAGCGATGACTCCACCTAAATCCTCCTATGGATGCGGAGACAGCTTCTCCACTTATCACACCAACATATAGCAATCTGGAGATATTCCCTCCACTTTAAGCTAGTTTGTTAAGCATGATAAAGCATCGCCTTTTATCAGCCGAGGATGTTCCTGACCGCAACGAACGAGCATTGCGCAGGGATGCCGAAGAGAACCGTGATCGAATACTGAAGGCCGCCCACGAACTCTTTGCGGCGAAGGGCCTAGGGGTAACCCTCGACGATGTCGCCCACCACGCTCGACTCGGAGTAGGTACCGTGTACCGTCGATTTCCCAACAAAGAGTCTCTGGTGGAGGCACTATTTGAACAACGCATAATCGAGCTTATCGATATAGCCAGAAAGAGCCTTGCCTTTCAGGACGGCTGGGAAGGATTCCTTTTTCTCATGGGCAACATGCTGACTCTCGAGGCAGAGAATCGCGGACTACGCGACGTCATTTTAGGTAGCGAATACTTGAAGCAGCGACTGACGGATCTGAAGGCAGAAGTAGGCCCGCCTATTGAGGCACTTGTAGCAAAAGCCCAAGGCCAGGGGTCATTACGACCTGACTTCCGAGCTAACGATGTTCCGGTTCTGATGGCGATGGCTGGAGCTGCCCAAGAATACTGCGGAGTCGTATCCCCAGAGATTTGGAAAAGATTCGTTGCAATATTGATCGACGGACTCAAAGCCAGTCGAGGGTCACTTACTCCAATGTCTGAGGACGCGCTAGATCCCGATCAACTTCACCAAGCCATGGTTCGATGGAAGACAAGACGCCACGCATAATAGCCAACGAATCGATGATAGGTCGGCAAATAGTTGCGTCCGAGTTCAACGCATTGAGGCCATAATTCCAGACTGTCGCTAGCGCTGAGAATTCGCCAATACGACAACACCTTCCGAGCCCAGCTAAGCAGCTTGACAGAAAAGGGGTTGGCCAAATCGTAGGCCAGTGGGCTTGAAAGTGGCAACTCCAACATCACTTCAGTGGAATCTGTTAGACTTCGGATTCAGATCTGAAGGTATTTTATCTGAGGTTCTTATGGACGGAGGGTCATGTCAGGGCACAGGAAGGCTTTAGTCCCCGAGGACATTACCGCTTTATTTGTAGAGCGAGCCAACGAAGGCGATGCTGATGGAGTGGCTGAACTCTACGAAGAGCACGCCGTCATGGCTTATCCGCCGGGCAAGTTGACTGAAGGACGCGAAGCAATAAGGGCGCTTTGGGAGAAGGTACTGGAGAATGCTCCACACTTTGAACCAGAGAATTCTTTACCAACTTTGATCAGCGGTGATATCGCGTTAACTTCAACCCTCTCGAAAGACGGCACTGGTGCTCGCGCACAAGTGCTTCGACGGCAACCGGATGGCACTTGGTTACGCTTGCTAGACCAACCCGAATTCGTCCAGCTTTCCAGAGATACCTTTTGAGCTTAACACCGCTAAATGGATCCGGCGACCACATTGATAGGCGGGAGTGGGTACTTGAGGAATGTAGCAAGCTTGCAGCCGCTGAACTGACCTACCCCTTCACTCCGACTACCGCAGTGTTCAAGATTGCTGGCAAAATGTTTGCGCTCGCCAACCTCGACGACCCTCCGGGCCGCATAACACTCAAATGTGACCCTGATTTTGGTGGGCTACTTATTCAGCAGTACGACGATATCAAGCCGGGATATCACATGAACAAGCGACATTGGATCACAATTGCTCTTACTTCGTCCCTACCTTCTGATCTCCTCGAAGACCTCATTTCTGATTCCTATGACTTAGTGGTCGCATCTCTAACAAATAATGCCCGCCTTTCTCTTGATACCAGCGACAGCCAAGCAGTATCCACTGCTGCACCGCGCCATACCAAACCCTGAGGGAGCCTTCGACCCTTACTTTGGCCCGACCCGAAGGCGTTGACTAAAGGAAACTGCCTGGACTGCATAGTGTTCGTGAAGGATGGGCATCCAAGCGGCTTCCACGGATCCCATCCAGCTAGATCTCCCCTAATTTGTTCAACGAGCACGCGGCCAAGCTGGGCGGACGCCGCTAGGTGACAGCTCAGGCAACTAAAGCCGCCAGTCTCAAACTCTCTTCGAATATCCATGAAAGCCACCCAAAAGGCCAGGCCGACCCTTCGGGAGAGAATACTTTTCAATTATGGAACGGCGAGGATCTTTGAACTATGTCCCGAGGACCCTATTCACCTGACCACCAAAGCCGGCAGTCCCATCGAGAAACTCTTATTGGAGCATGCCTAAAGCAGGAAGATCCTCTAATGAAGGACAGGCAAAAACAAATTCCAAATTAATCAGCGTTTAGCATCGATACGAGCCTTAAGCGATTCTGGATCGGCCGATCCGACAATCCACTCGTCATATGGTGCGCTCTCCAAGACAACCCGCACTCCCCTTGGCGTGTCGTGGTGGACAGCGGCGAAGATCTTACGCCCGTCGGTATGGACGCTGGCCACCTCAGAGTAGCCAGGCAGTCGCTCGCCAACCTTGAAGCCTTGATCCGCTGGCTCGTGGGCGTCTTCCAACACCTCAACAAACCGCACAGACGATAGCGGCACTCGCAGATCGCCGTGCACCGCCTCCAGTTCTTCGAGGCGAGAAAGATGTAGCACCAGGTCGGCACCCTCTATCCGTAGCTCCGCCATCTCAAACCCCCAAAAATCATATTGTTCACATTTTTATAAGCATTACCACAGATGATAATAGTGCTATTCTTGGGTCATGGCAAGCGCTGATCTGTTATTACATCCGGTGCGGCTCCGCATAGTACAAGCCTTCTTAGGCGAAAGGGCCCTGACAACAACCGAGCTCGCTGAAGAGCTTGGTGACGTGCCACCGGGAAGTCTCTACCGCCACGTATCTCTCCTTACCAAGGCTGGCGTACTACAAGTTGTCGCTGAGCGTCGGGTGCGGGCTGTGGTAGAGCGCACCTATATACTTCGAACCTTCGCAGCTCAAATCCAGCCAGACGAAGTGACAGCAATGACTCCCGAGCAGCACCTTCAAGCCCTCATCGCTTATGTCGCTGGCCTCCTTGCAGATGCTGAACGCTATCTTACGAGTGGCACACCCGACTTAGTTCGAGATGGCGCCGGCTACCGGATGGGTGCCATGTGGTTGACCGATGCCGAGTTCACTGACTTTCTCAGGGACTTGCTTGCAGTTTTCCAACCCCGACTTGCGAATTCGCCGACAGAGGGCCGTCGCCGTCGCATGATCTATACGGTATTTTTACCGACGCCGGATAAAGCCACTGATAGGCCCCATAAGGGAGCCAGTGGTCGGAAAGGACAAAGAAAGGACGGCAACTTATGACGCTCCCCACGCCGATACAGACGAGCTTAAGACTTTTGGACATGGCGCTAGAGAGTAGGTTCGGCGAAATCCAAGACGCGTTTGCGCCTCAGCTCCGCTCCCTAGCATCGGCCGATGTCCTCAGAGCCGCTTGGGCTTCAGAGATCGCAAAGCAAGGGGTAGTTAAATCAGTAGGTGTACCCTTCAGTGAGTCGGCTGGACCAGGAGTTATCGTTGTAAAGGTCCCATTGGCGTGCGAGAAAGGCGCAATGACGCTGATAGTCTCGATGACCGAATCGCTCGACTTGGTTGGTCTCCAACTTGCCACAATTACCGCAGCGGCTCCCACCGCTGAGTGGGAGCCGCCTAATTATGTTGATGAGCAAGTTTTCGACGAACGGGAAATCATGCTGAGCTCCGGCTTGCTTGCCGTACCCGGTACCATCAGTATTCCAAGTAGTCCTGGACTCAAACCCGCAGCGGTACTGCTTTCCGGATCGGGGCCGAATGACCGGGACGAGACGCTCGGCCGAAACAAGCCACTCAAGGATCTTGCGTGGGGCCTTGCTAGTCACGGCGTGGTGACCCTACGCTTCGACAAGGTCAGCTATGCGCACCCTAAAGGTGTCAAGTCACAAGATTTTACCTTGTTCACAGAGTATGTGCCTGATACGGTTGCGGCCGTCCGCCTACTCGAAGAGCTACCCGAGGTCGATGCAAAAAGGATCTTTCTAATTGGCCATAGCCTCGGCGGGACAGTCGCACCTCGCATCGCTACTAAAGAGCCGTCAATCGCCGGGCTCGTAATCCTCGCGGGCGGAGCTCAACCTCTACACTGGGCCATCATCCGCCAGCTCCGCTACCTAGCATCGCTAGACCCTGCCTCTGCCAAAGCAGCCCAATCGACTATCGATGCACTGGTCGAACAGGCGGTTTTCATAGACAGTCCCGACTTTTCCGCATTGACGTCGTCGACCGATCTGCTGCTGGGCATACCAGCCCAATACTGGCTCGACCTGCGCGATTATGATCCCGTCGCATTCGCAAAGGAACTGCAGATGCCAATCCTTGTTCTCCAGGGTGCACGCGACTACCAGGCCACGGAGGCCGATGATCTTTCGCTGTGGTCTGCTGGTCTAGCCGCTCAATCGGAGGTAACTTTCCGCATATACCCGACCGACAATCACCTCTTCTTTCGGGGAACCGGCCCATCCACGCCAGCTGAATACGAACCCGCCCAACACATGGATCGGTCGGTCATCGCCGACATTGCCGCATGGATTTTCACCGGCACCCTCCCGTCTCTCCCATAAAAGAGTTTCGTCGAGATGTCGGTGAGCTTTTGTGCCAAAAGTTTCAGAAGGCCCGAAACAGAGGAATAAGTTACCACCCAAACCCATATAGTGGCAAAAAGTAGCCTCACCGCCTTTGGTGGCGACGCCGGGCATTAGATCACAAATCCGGGCGCCACCAACAAAGGCTCGACCAAACTTCCGTTGGAATACACAAGCTCCGCATCGCCAAGGCAAAAGCAAATGGTACGGACCCGCCGACTTAGCATTACTGTTTCGCCAAGCCAGCTTCAGCAGCCTACAAAGTTATAACTAGCTGCTGCCCTCTCGGGCCGCGACGCCCAAGGAACTCTGCAGCTCGCTGCTGCGCCAGACTTCCTCCGCCGAACCTCCAAAAGAGACACGACCTTTCTCGAGGATATACCCGCGATCGGCATGCTCAAGTGAGAACATTGCATTCTGCTCAGCCAGCAAAATACCCAGCTTCTCCTCCCGCAGCAGATCGATCCACTCGCCAAGTTCTCCCACCACCACCGGAGCCAAACCTTCGGTCGGCTCATCAAGCAGGAGAATCTCTGGATTTGCCACAAGCGCTCGTCCGATCTTGAGCATCTGCTGTTCTCCGCCAGACAACACCCCGGCTTGGCGCTTAGCCAGCTGTCGCAGCTTAGGGAACACCTCAAGGACCCTTTCTGGCACCCAGGCACCTTTGCGCTTCGGGCAACTCCGAGCAGCAAGCTGAATATTCTCCTCCACGGTCAGGGTCTCGAATGCTCGTCTCCCGCTCGGAACGAAGACGAGTCCGTGCCGAGCAGCGCTATGAACAGGCGCGCCAGTTAGCTCAAAGTCTCCGACCTTCACCGTCCCTAGCCGCGGCCTAGTTAGCCCTACCAAGCTCCGTAGAAGAGTCGTCTTACCAGCACCATTTCGCCCGAGAAGAGCAACAATTTCTCCCGTCGATATCTCGAGCGATACTCCCTGTAGGACATGGCTAGACCCATAGTAAGTATGAATTTCATCTACTTCAAGCTTCATTCTTTACGCTCCAATGAGTTACTTCCCGAGTTACTTCCCGCAGTACTGTGGGATCGCGTACCACGTCGTGGTAACGGTCCTTTACCGACCGCAACTTCTCCCGTAGGTTCCTCTCCGAGGTAGACCGCCATCACCTCTGGAACGTTACGAATTTCATCTGGAGTACCGTCGGCTATAACTCTTCCCTGGTGCAGGACGGTGATATGTTCCGAGATTCCAAAGATCACTTCCATATCATGTTCCGACAACAGCACCGTTATGCCGCGAGATCGGGCCTGAGTAACAACCAGCTTGGCGATAGCGGCCGTCTCGGCGGGAGACATCCCCGCTGTTGGTTCATCAAGCAAGAGCACCGTTGGCTCAGTAGCCAAGGCCATCGCAAGCTCCAGCGCACGCTGGTCGCCGTGGGAAAGTTCCCCTGCAGTCCGCTCGGCTAAATGGTCAATGCCAACACTCTCTAAAAGTGCAGAAATATCTGGCCCTAGTGACCGGCGAAAGCGTCCAGAAACATCCGCAGGTCGCCTCCTCTTGGAAATCATCGCCACCATCACGGAGTCGAACACGCTAAGGCGAGGAAAGATACTTGTCAGCTGGAATACTTGAACTAGGCCTTTACGAGCTACCGTGTGCGGAGATTGACCTCCCACAGATTCGCCGCGAAGTATGATTTCCCCGCCACTTGGACTATGAACCCCTGTGATCAGCTTGAAAAGGGTGCTCTTACCTGCCCCGTTTGGGCCAATTACCGCATGGATACTCCCGGCCTTCACCGACAGGTTAACACCGTTGATCGCCTTGAAAGACTTAAAGGTCTTTTGGAGATCTCGTGTCTCTAGAACATTAGTCGTCATGATTCTCCTCCTGCAGGGGATACTCTGCCGCGGCGACGGGCCATCAGTCCGTCAAAAGCCCCCGCTAATCCATCCGGCCTAAGCAAGACGATAACTACTAGAACCAAGCCCAAAACAAGCTGCCAATCCTGGGTGTATCCAATTAGGAAATGGTGAGCAATCTCGTATACCACTGCACCAATTATCGGACCGATATATTTATACATACCACCGATTACCACCATGAATACGGGTATTCCAGAACTCGTCCAGAGAAAAAGGTCTGGGTAGGTCGATTGGCTGTAGATGACGAATAGCGTGCCAGCGATGGCACAGAAGAATCCGGCAATCGCCATAGCCACGAGCTGGTGACGAAAGACATTTACGCCCAGCGCTTCCACTCGATCACGGTTATCTCGGCTCGCCTGAAGGACGAGCCCAAAGGGAGAGGAGGTGACTTTCCACATCACAAGCAAAGACACCACGGTCACGCCGAGTACGAAGAAAAAACTATTTCTCGGACTGACTAACCAGGTTGGCACCATAGCGCCAAAAATTCCGTTAGCTCCGCTAGTAAAGTTGTACTGTACTCCGACTATCACATACGCCAACTGCGAGAACGCCAGAGTCAGCAGTGCAAAATACAGCTTTCTGGTCCGAAGCGCTATTAAGCCCATCAACACGGAAGCAGCTGCTCCAACAAAAGGAGCTAGCACCATAGCTTCCCAAAAAGACAGGCCGTGATGCATCCAGTTGAGAGCGACCGTATAGGCCCCCAAGCCATAAAAGACACCTTGACCAAATGATACGAGCCCACCAAACCCCAAGAGCAGATTGGTCGCTACCGCATAAATGGAAAGGCTAATTGCGTACTCCAAAATAAAAGAGTAAGACACAGGAAGAACCGAACCAAGAATTGCTGCGACTACCGCCAGAGTCACCGGCATTGCAAAAGTGGATGGTCCGAGTCGGCGGCCGGATCCCATCTGACTAAGACTGGCAAGTCCAGCTGAGTCCGCTAACTTATTTTTCTTCGATGATTTTTCTGATAACGTACTCAACTCATCGCTCCGGAACACCTAGTAGGCCTGCTGGACGAACAGCAAGGACAATTATCGCTGCCAAAAAAGTAAATGTCGATGCCCAGGTGGGGGCGACTACTGCGCCAACCGTCTGTGCAAATGCGATTATTAGAGCACCCAAGGCTGTCCCTAGTACCGAACCAAGTCCACCGATAACACAGACGAGAAATGCGGCTACGATGATCGACTCATCAATACCTGGCGCTACCACCGTCTGCGGAGCAACAATTGCTCCACCCAAGCCGGCAAGTAAAGCCCCGAGGGCAAAAACTCCCATTTGCAAGCGACGCAGATCAACTCCACTGGACTGCAACAGTTCTGGATCATCGACCGCTGCACGAACCCGCCAACCAAACACGCTATGGCGGAGCATGAGCCACAAAGCCACTCCAACAAGAATCGCAACTCCGATAATCAATAGGTCAAACACTGGAAAGGTTGCACCTGAGATAGTGACCTTCCCCGTGAGGGCACTCGCAAGCGGTACGGCACGAAAACCGGTACCCCAAAAGTGTTGGCCAAGGTCAGCGAGAATCAGAAACACTCCGAAAGTCGCTAGTAACTGGGTCAACGGATCGCGATTTACCGTAAATCGGACAACAGTGAAATCGACCGCCGTCCCGAGTAGGGCAACAATAATAGCTGCCAGGGCGACTGCCCAGAAAAAGCGCAGACCAGTAGTGGTTCCAACAAACGTGCTGACCAGAAAGGCGCCGTACATATAGAAACTGCCGTGAGCCAGGTTGATAACTCGCATAGCTCCGAAAACAAGAGTTAACCCGGTAGCCACGACAAAGAGAGATCCGGCGGCGCTGAGTCCACCAATAGTCTCGATTACGATGCGGCCCATGGACGCACCTCTTTTATCTGTAGGACTGTTAGCGCCCCGCTAAAGTTTTGGAGGCCATTTGGAAGGCTGGCGAGTGAGCACCCAATTTTGGTCTCTTCTGCAGAGGCTTTGGGAGCAGGTAATGAGGCACGAAGCCTAGGTTGAGAAACTGTCTGATTAGTCAAAAGTCCTTCTTAGCCGGTAGACGGTCCGAATTACATTCGAATGCCACTTCCTCGTCAAGTTCGAACTTCAGGCTCTCAGAGGCGGTCCTTGGTTCGAAAACACTTGAACTCAGTGCGACATCCCATAAAAAGATTTGCCACCCCCGTCCCGACCGCCACAAATGTCTCGGCCGGGACGAGTTTGGGAGGAGTGGGGGAAACTAGCCTCTCAACGCCAAGCTCTGGGCGCAAGTAAGCATGATCTGGCTTGGAGGAGCGACAAAGGTAGGCGAATTCCAAAGCCTCAACCCATACTTTGAGTTGACTGAGGAAGCGACAGTACCGACATACTCAGGAACGTTTGCCTGATGGTCACAAGCCCTAAGGGTGATAGATC
>JABEUM010000137.1 GCA_013044475.1 Acidimicrobiaceae bacterium
GCGCGCTGCTCAACTTGCCCATGCGCTCTTTTCGCTAGGTGTCAGAGATTCAGATCGAGTAGCTACATTCTGCTTCAATCACAACCAGCACCTTGAGGCTTACTATGCGGTGCCATGTATGGGTGCGGTTCTGCACACGCTTAATATTCGACTTTTTGAAGAGCAAATTCGCTACGTGATAAACGATGCGCAAGACAAGGTCATTATAGTCGACGGTTTCGTGGCTGGCCTTTTGGGCAAGGTTATTTCAGACTGTCCCAGCGTTGAGGCCATAATAACCATCGGAGCTGTGAGCGAAGAGGCGCTGGCACCTTTCGTCGGGATCAGCCATTATGACTACGAGACGCTGATCGCTGATAAGCCGACTTCCTACGAGTGGCCCGAACTCAATGAACTGCACGCAGCCGGGATGTGTTATACCTCGGGTACGACTGGAAATCCTAAGGGCGTCGTGTATTCCCATCGATCGAGTTGGCTCCACGCAATCGCGTCCGGAAGCGCCAACTCGCTTGGAATTCAAAAGGCCGACTCGGTACTTACGATAGTTCCGATGTTTCACGTCAACGCTTGGGGCGTTCCGTATGCTGCGTTTCTCGCGGGATCTGACATGATCATGCCCGGGCGTTTTCTTCAAGCACAACCGCTGGCGCATATGTTCAAAACTCTCAAGCCCACGCTTGCTCTTGGCGTCCCGACGATCTGGAATGATCTCTTACAGTACTCCTATGCCAACGAAGTCGATCTGAGTTCTCTCAGGTATATAACAGCCGGTGGGTCAGCCCCTCCCCAAAGCCTGATTGAGGCGTATAAGGAGAGGTTCGGCGTTTGGATGGTGCAAGGATGGGGCATGACCGAGACCTCGCCTCTGTGCACTGTCTCCCTTCCGCCCAGAGGAACGCCCGAAGAGGATTGGTTGAGGTATATCGTTACTGCGGGAGCCCCTGTCGCTGGAGTTGAACTCAGGATTGTTAGTGCAGAGGGTGAAGTGATGCCCTGGGATGGAACTTCCCTCGGCGAGATACAGGTAAGGGGACCGTGGATAACTGGGTCCTATTTTCACGTAGCTGATTCGGACAGCTTTGCCGATGGTTGGTTGAAGACCGGCGACATAGGAGCTATGGATAAAGAAGGTTATCTGACGATATCGGATAGAACCAAAGATGTGATTAAGTCAGGCGGCGAGTGGGTCTCAACGGTGCAACTGGAAAATGCAATTATGGCACACCCTGATATTGTCGAGGCCGCGGTTATAGGCGTACCCGATGATAGATGGGATGAGAGACCATTGGCCTGTATAGTCCCCAAGCCAGGAGCGACGATAGATCCGGACGAGATGAGACAGTTTCTTTCTTCAAGGGTCGCCAAATGGTGGCTGCCTGAGCGGTGGTCGATTGTGGAGGTCATTCCAAAAACTTCTGTTGGGAAGTTCGATAAAAAAGTTCTCCGAGCCAAGCACGCCAAAGGTGAGCTAGACGTCAGGACAACAACCAAACCGTAAGCTCCTTCGGGTGTAGAGATTGCTAGCTAGCGCTTTAGCGACATACCACCATCAAGGCAGAGGATCGTCCCCGTTAGGTATGGGTTTTCGATAAGCTGCAAGGCCGAGTCAGCGACATCTTTTGTTGTGGCCGATCTTCGGAGTGGGGCAGTCTTTGAGTAGCTGCTCCGGACGTCATCCCAATCCTTAGTCCACGGCGTATCAACTAGGCCAGGTGCGACAGCATTCACTCTAACTTTGGGGGCCAACGTAGCCGCTAGGAGCTTCGTCAAATGATTCAATGCAGCCTTAGAAGTCGCATACGGTATCGAAGAACCGGTCTGTCTGATTCCAGCTAGCGAAGTGACATTCAGTATTTGACCACCCGGGCCAGCCTCGAGAGCTTCATGGGCGGCTCGAATTAGCGACCAAGTACCAAAGACGTTTACCTCAAAAATCTCGCGCCATATTTCAGTGGTTGCTGCCTGTAAATCAGAGTGTGCGATGACCCTAGTAGTCCCAGCATTGTTGACTAGGATATCTAGCCGACCATACTTCTCGATGGCTAGCTGGACTATATCGGTTCCAAAACTCTCATCGGTAACTGAACCGTGGAAGTACACAGCCCCCTCGAGGGAGTCCGCCACCGCCTGCCCTCGCTCCTTGGATCTGAAGGAGTTGACGACTACCTTTACTCCACGCGCAGTGAGGGTTTCGGCGATCGCCTGACCAATGCCAGATGATGACCCGGTAACGATGGCTACTTTCCCCGTTAGATCCAATTCAACTCCCATTAATTCGATCTTTGGCGATCCGCTTGTTTCAGGCTAGCGATTCTGGCTAGTCTGACAAACGGGGGCATTTACCTATCTCGTCCAGACCAACGTCATAGCGGCGGGTCTGAATTGGAAACTTGCAGTTAACTATCTTGTTATTTGTCTCTTAGAACGAGGCGTTGCACGGATGTGCCGCTG
Organism: Acidimicrobiaceae bacterium; assembly: GCA_013044475.1. Classification (GTDB taxonomy): domain Bacteria; phylum Actinomycetota; class Acidimicrobiia; order Acidimicrobiales; family Acidimicrobiaceae; genus JABEUN01. Next base: position 2,452 of record JABEUM010000137.1, read on the forward strand.
GGGTGAGATAGGCCCATCCGGCCGAGAGGGGAGTGTGGTTATCTTGACGCTTAAAGAAGGCGAAATCATTTGGACGCCGGTCGATAGATCCGAGCGAGAAGCGGAGATTCATCGTTTTTCGGATCAGCTTGCTGCCGAAAAGGGCCTAGAAATTTCTGACTACGACGAGTTGTGGCACTTTTCCGTGGAGAGGCGAGAGGAGTTTTGGGACTACGTATGGCGTTACTTCTCGATTGTTGGTGATCGACCAGAGTTGCTTGCCAAGGCAGATGGGAAGATTGACGACTCTAACTCGGCCTTGGTCATCGAAGGGACAAATGTTGAAGACGCACGCTTTTTCCCAGGGAGCCAGATCAACTTTGCCGAAAATGCCCTTGACAAATTCAGCGGGGACGCGAAGATAATTTCGATTTCTGAGTCGACGGAACCTGCTGTGAGGATGCTGGGTCCAGAGGATCTAAGGATCCAAGTCGCTCGAGTCGCTGATGGCCTTAAATCTCTTGGAGTCACACAAGGTGATAGGGTCGCGGCTTACCTCCCTAACTCAGAAGAAGCATTGGTCGGCCTTTTAGCGTCCGCCTCAATCGGGGCGATCTGGTCGTGCTGCTCGGTTGATTTTGGGGTCACGGCTGTTGTGGACAGATTCAGCCAGATCGAGCCGAAGGTGATGATTGCTATCTCAGCTTATCGATATGGAGATAAAGAGGTCGACCGATCCCAGGCGCTAGCCGACATTGTGGCTTCGCTCCCTACGCTGCAAGCGGTGGTGAAGGTCGATTACCTTTCGGGATTAGAAAGTGTTTCACTCGACGGGGTCGACAACTATGCGTGGAATAGTTTCGGTGATCCCGGCGCTCCGCTCAGCTTTACCAGAGTGGAATTTTCCTCCCCTCTTTGGATCCTCTATTCCTCTGGTACAACGGGCCTTCCTAAGGCGATAGTTCACTCTCATGGTGGGATCACCTTGGAATTGATCAAGAACCTGGCGATCCAGCATGATTTAGGACCTGGAAAGCGTTTCTTCTGGTACGCGACCACTGGATGGATGATGTGGAACTATCTGGTAGGCGGACTGCTGGTTTCGTGCGACATTGTACTTTACGATGGGAACCCGTCCTTCCCTGACATGGGGGTCCTTTGGGAATTGGCAGACAAGTTTGGGATCACCACTTTTGGAATCTCGGCACCATTCGTGTCAGGTTGCATCAAGAGTGGCTTAGACGTCTCTTCGAGATTTGAACTTTCCAAACTCGAAGCCGTGGGTTCTACGGGTGCACCCCTATCTTTAGATGGCTTCGCATGGCTGGTGGATCAGCTTCCCAAGGGTACGCAGATAGTTTCCGCTAGTGGAGGAACTGACGTGTGCACGGCTTTTTTGGCGTCCTCTCCCATGACTCCCACTTACGCAGGAAAGCTATCTGCCCGTACTTTGGGATCGGACATTAGGGCTTATTCGTCAGACGGACTTCCATTAATTGGAGAAGTTGGTGAGCTTGTTTTGGCTAGCCCCCTCCCATCTATGCCCAAGATGTTTTGGGCTGATCCAACTGGCTCTAAGCTTCACGGCGCCTACTTTGATAGTTATCCCGGCATTTGGCGGCACGGAGATTGGATTCGAATTGATCAAGACGGATCTTCAGTGATCTTTGGGAGATCCGATTCCACCCTAAATAGGGATGGTGTGAGAATGGGGACCTCGGAGTTCTATCGCGTACTCGAGGCAAATCCCGCTGTTCTCGACTCGCTGGTAATCGACACATCATCGTTGGATTCGGCGGGAGAACTCGTTGGCTTTGTTGTCCTTGTTGGAAATAAGGTTCTCGATGACGAGCTGGTTAGCGAACTGAAATCGGCTATTAGGAGGGAGCTCTCACCTCGTCACGTGCCAAATCGATTCATCCAGGTGAAGGAGATCCCTAGGACCTTAAATGGAAAGAAACTTGAGGTGCCAATCAGGAGATTGCTGCTTGGTGAAGAACTCTCGAAGGTGGCATCGATGGGTTCATTGGCCAACCCGGACTCGCTGATGGAGGTCTACGAAGCTGCAAGAAGAGGGCGCAGTTAGTTCTTGTTCTCCTGCAAAAAGCCATCGTAGATAGCTAACAACGCTGTCTTCTGAGCGGGGGAGAGTTTTGGATCAGACTCTATCGATAGTCGGGTTGACTGCTTAGCTTGAGTATTCTCGTCTTCGTCAAGGACCTCGTCACCCTCCAGGATTCCTGCTTGGGCGAGTAGCGATTCAGCAGACATGTTCAGCGCGTTTGCGATCGACCTGATTACCCTTACAGAGGGTTCGTGTAGGCCGCGCTCGATTTGAGAAAGATAGGGATTGGAGATGTTGGTCTTTTCTGCAAGCTCCCGCAAAGAGAGCTGGGCGAGCTTGCGCTGGCTCCGGATGAACTGCCCCATGACCTCGAACTGAGTCTTCCAGGTCTCTTCGCTGCCCATCGAATGTAACTCCTGTTCACAAAATCTGCGGAATAAAACCCTAGCCTTTTAGTGAATCTACACCCGTGCGGCTGAGAAAGAGACCAAAGCAAGGGAACCCCTGGGATATACCCAGGGGTTCCCTCTTAATAGACGGACCCGGAGGGGGGGTCTAGGCCCGCCTAGAGCTATGTGACGCTCCCTTGGAAGGAGCCCAAGTCAACGGCCCGTATTACTTGAATGTTTAGGCGTTGGGTGCGGAAGCGGCAACTAGATTCAAAGCGAATTCCTTCTGTGCCTCAAGAACCCGAGCAGCAAAAGCGAAAGCATTGTCTACTACTTCATTTGCCTTGGGGAGCTTCTCAGCGAAAGGAAGTTCTGGTACTTCTGGAGCGTTCGGCACAACAGCCTTGACGGACTCGGTATAGCCTTTGATGACCTTTACAACTGAGTCTTGAGCAAGCTTCATGTTGTCGATAGCCTGATCTTGTGCGGTCTTGAATGTATCTGAAAGTGCCATTTGGTTTCTCCTTCTTAGGTCTTCGCCGTTGCGGCTAAGTTCTTATTGCTAAGTATAGCTAGCAGAATTACATATTGCTAACAAAATACAGCATTTTGCAAGATATTTTTTGCAAAAGGTTGCTAGCAGGTGTTTTGTCGAGGGCTAAAGATGAATTTATTGGCTAGAAGTAATGGTGATGTGAATCTCCCTGCCCTTACGGGTGGTTTTCTGGCTCCGCCGCGTGATTGTGGTTAACTGGCATCGCTTCCGCCATCCCATAACGACCAAATGGTCTGGCTCTGACGAATCGGCAGTGGTGGATGAGACCGCCTCCAGCATTTCCAATCCATTTGTGATTTGCAAAGGCAACATTGCTGGCCAGCAACAGAAGGAGGGATTTGGATGGCAGTGTATGCACTGTGGGCTAAGGAGTGCTAGAAAATAGGTATGTTCAAGGCACTAGTAGTTTCCGAGTTGGATGGTTCAGTCACATCTGAAGTCAAGCAGCTAGAAGAGTCTGATCTCCCTGAGGGTGATTTGACTATCAGGGTAGAGAATTCGACGCTCAATTATAAAGACGGAATGGTCGTCAAAGGCATTGGAAAGCTGGTGAAGACCTACCCCCACGTACCAGGTGTCGATATGGCTGGCAGGGTGGTTGAGTCGCAGAATCCCGCTTTTCGAGCCGGAGACGGCGTGTTGGTTACCGGGTTTCGAGTTGGTGAGGCGTTCTGGGGCGGGTATACGCAGCTAGCCCGGGTCAACTCCAACTTTGCACTTAAACTTCCCGACGGATTGTCTTCTCGCGATGCGATGGCGATAGGTACCGCTGGACTCTCGGCGATGTTGGCTCTTATGGCGCTCGAAGAGCATGGTTTGAGGCATTCTGACGACGAAGTCTTGGTTACTGGTGCGGCAGGTGGCGTGGGTTCCATAGCAGTTACCATCCTGCATGGACTTGGATACAAGGTCGTTGCATCGACGGGTAGACCACAAGAGGCTGAGTATCTTCGAGATCTTGGGGCGACGTCGATACTCGACAGAAGCGAGCTGTCGGAACCAAGCCAAAGGCCGCTTGAGTCAGAGAGGTGGAGCGGGTGTATCGATGCCGTTGGAGGGGTTACTTTGGCACGGGTGATCTCCCAACTTAAGAGAAATGCATCTGTCGCCGCAGTTGGCCTCGCTGGCGGTGGGCGCTTCGACGCCTCGGTGATGCCGTTCCTACTGCGAGGAGTAAACCTCCTTGGGATCGATTCGGTAATGGCACCACTTGACCGGAGAGAGACAGCCTGGGCGAGGTTGCGAGACGAGGTACCGAAGAAGCTTCTAGACGAGATGACTAGGGAGGTAGAGCTCGAAGAAATCCCCAAGCTCGCTGACGATATCTTGGCAGGGAAGGTGCGAGGTCGGCTAGTGGTGAGACTGTCATAATTGGAATTGTTCTCTACCGGTAACTGTTAGTGAACCTGGAAGGAGAATTATGTCAGTAGCAGTTACAGCAGACGATCCATCGACATTTGCAGTTGAGGTCATGGCCTCCGACGTTCCAGTGATAGTAGATTTTTGGGCACCTTGGTGCGGTCCGTGCAGAATGGTTGCACCTGAACTCGACAAGATTGCACTTGAAAAGGGTGGATCGGTAAAGCTTGTAAAGGTGGACGTTGACAAGAACACAGAGATAGCGAGGCAGTATCAGGTCTTTTCCATTCCCTCGATCGGACTCTTTGTGGACGGGAAGCTCGCCGAGATGACCGTTGGTGCCAAGCCGGCGAGGGCAATTGAAGAGGGTCTTAAACTTTCAGTTCACCTGAAAACGCCGGCCAAATAGAGGCCCTTGCCAAGGTTTGATCCACTTTTGACCGCGCCTACGACAGTGGATGGTGAGGTCTCCCAGGCGTATAGCTGGGGGGGGCGCGGTCACGTACAAGTTAAAGCGAGTGTGGACTCCTTGGTTGCTTATTCTCGCGATAACCCCGCCTTAGCCGCGAATGTCAATTCCTCTTGGGAGTCGGTCCGGTTTCCAGTCAAGGGTGGCTAATGCTTTTTTGACTGCGTATCGGTCGGTCATACCGGCGACATAGCCGACCGAAGCCCGATACGCTTGATCGGTTTTTGGGCCAGGCAGCTCGGCGGTCGAGTCCCCTGACGTGATGTTAGGCGTCCTATTTTGCAGTGGCTTGGAGGAAATTGCATCCGGAAACTGTGCGAAATGTTCCACAAGAGCTGCAATTAGCGGATTCACTGCTTTGGCCTGCTCTACCGATGCGGCCCGGTTGTAAATCGCCGAATAGTTGAACAGGCGAAAGGACGCTAATGCCTGGCCATACTCTTGTGTCATGGCTATCGTGCCAGCTTTAGCAACTACAGTAACGAGGTTTGTTATAAAGCCATTTATCTGGCCGCTTCGTGTCGGACCGAGGAGTGCCAAGACATCTTTTGGGAGATCCTGTGGATGAACGATCCCTGCCGAGACGGCGTCTTCGAAGTCGTGGCAGACATAAGCAATGCGATCCGCCCAAGAAACTACCTCTCCTTCTGGGGTAGAAGGGGCTGGCCTGCTCCATGAGTGGTTGGCTATTCCATCTAAGGTCTCCTCGGTGAGGTTGAGTGGTGCAAGCACCACAGACGCTCCCCAAGGAGCATGGTCGAAGCCTTCGTCGATAAATTGGGAGAGGGCATCTTCAGAAGCATGTCCAAAAGGACCGTGCCCACAGTCGTGCCCCAGCGCGATCGCCTCCGTAAGGGGAACGTTGAGCCTTAGTTGGCTAGAAATTGCCCGGGCGATCTGAGTAACTTCGAGAGCGTGTGTAAGTCGGTTGCGCATATGGTCGTCAGGGAAAATAAATACCTGGGTTTTACCTGCGAGCCTTCTGAAGGCGTTGGAGCGATGAAGAATTCGGTCTCTGTCGACTTCGAAGCAGGTTCTTGACCTATCGGGCGATTCCGGTATTGATCGCTGACCAGAACCACGCGAGAATGAGGCGCCTGGAGATAGCGACTTACTTTCTAGTTCCTCTTTTTCCTCTCGCCATAGAGGATGATCGAGCAGTATCCGACGGGGGCTGACTTGGTGGGCCATGATCAAGGAGTCTTTAACGCTGCCGCTCATGGTCGATTGCCATATTTCAGCCCTATTTAGTGTGACTCTTTGCTGTTTGAGATCCATTTTTTCATCATCCAGACTCTCTGCGCTTCGGTGCTGGATACTTTGCGTATCGATTGTCCTTATTTCTGAAGACTACAACCTGGCTGTGACAGTGGCTACTCTGATGGCTAGCTAGGTCGAGAAATGGCTATCCGACTGGATCCTGGTAGCCACTTGCTGGTCAGTCATTGAAGGTGTGCTATCCTGCCAACCAGACGAACTCTCAATCGATATAACAAGTGAGTGCCGACGAACTCTCGGCGCGAAAAAAAATTAACATCTTCCCGAGCTTTTCGGCCGTTGGTCCTTTCCGCGTTATCTGTAGTTTGCGGAACAAATGACGTCCTACCAAAAGCAGAGCGACAAAAACGAGGGCAAAAAAATGGTCATTATCTTGACCGAACGGGTTCAGTTCCCTTGAAATAGCCATCGAGGAAATAGTGGCGCCGAAGGTAGCAATGCATTGATCAAAGGTAAGACTTACCTTTGAGAGAAGGAAAGTTGTTCGGAGATTGCTCAGAAATTGACTTTCCGTTTACTCGTGGACACACCGATGAAGCTAGTCTGTTTCGTTGAGGGGGAGTTTTCAATGGCATATGAATTTATCACCTTAGATTTAGAGTCAGAGTTCGCGAGGATAACGCTCAATCGCCCTGAGAGGCGTAACGCCCTTAGCTTGGCCCATATGAGAGAGATCATCGACGCCACTGCGAAGGTTGGAGATAGCGATGCCATTGGGCTAGTAATCGCTGCTAACGGACCGGTATTTTCGGCCGGTCACGACTTTGCTGACATGGCCGGAGCGGATATCAGCTTTATGCGTACCCTCCTTGCGACTTGCACGGAGATGATGACCCTCTTGCAGAGTATTCCACAACCGACAATCGCTAAAGTACACGCTTTAGCTACGGCCGCTGGTTGCCAATTGGTGGCTTCGTGCGATCTTGCCGTGGCCGCTAAGTCGGCTGGATTTGCAACTCCTGGTGGAAAGGGCGGTTGGTATTGCCATACGCCGCTGGTTGCAGTGGCCAGAAATGTCGGGCGTAAAAGAGCCTTCGAAATGGGGATGTGCGGAGACGTGATCGACGCAGAAACAGCCCAACAGTGGGGGCTGATCAATTACGCAGTTGAAGAAGACAAGCTAGAAGAGGCGGTGATTTCGCTTCTGAAGAGAGCGACGCGCGGATCGGTCTATTCAAAGGCGGTAGGCAAGGCAATTATGTATCGTCAGATGGATCTCGGTCAGAAAGATGCATATTCGCTAGCCGTTGAAGCAATGGCTGGCGCCTCTCAGAGCCAAGATGCACAAGAGGGAATGTCAGCGTTTTTGGAGAAACGTTCTGCCAAGTGGGTCGGAAGATGAGTGAATTGTGGCACAATTCAACTGGGGTGAACCTGGTTTATGCGACTATGAAAGCTAGATTCTAAATCTCGTTGAAATTCCCAGAATCTTTCGGGAATATGGTTCGGGTTGCGCCATTTTGGACCATGATGACCTGCGACGATGTAAAACATGGTCAGCGGTTGTGCGGGTACAAAGTAGCTGCTGTTCTCTAATTGTCATCTTTAGGTAATAAAGACTTTGCAGATTCTGCTGGCGAATGTCGGCCTGGTTAGGCTATCCTTTGGTACTATGGCGCAACAAAAAGATCTCTTTCAGAAGTTTGCAGACACCTGGATGTCGACAGCGAAATTATCCCAGGCTCGGTTTGAAGAATTGGTAAAAGAGCTTCAGCATGCGGGTGAAGTTCAGCGCGAGCGGATAAACGCCGCCGCAGAAGAGATGTTGGAGAAGTCCAAAAAGTCATCAGAGGCCCTCGCCGAGATGATTAGGAAAGAAGTCGAAAGGCAGGCCAAGGCGATCGGCCTTGTTCGGGCTGATGAACTCCAGAAGATTTTTGAGAAATTCATGAACCAGTACGTCAGCACGTTTACCAAGAAGCAAAAGGTCGACAAAGATGCCAAGTCGCCCAAAGATGATAAGTCGGCTAAACAGGAGAAAGTTGCTTCAGAAGCAAAGCCAACCGAGAAGGTAGCGGCTGAAGAGACGGTAGCTCCAAAGGAAAAGGCCACTCCAGTAAAGGATACAGCACCCAGGAAGGCAGCTCCTGCTAGGTCGGCGGCGCCGAGGGCAACCACTGCTAGAGCTACCGCAGCTAAGCCAGCGGCCTCGAGAACTGCTGCGGCTAGAGCGACTGCAGCAAAGCCCGCGACAGCAAAAGATCCGGCTCCTAAGGCCACCGAGTCGCGACCTGCAGCACGAAGGAGGCCGACGGCGGCTCCTAAGACTCCTGCGGCTGAGACCCCTGCGGCTGAGGTCCCTCCGACTGTTGAGTCCTCTCCAGCCGAAACCGAGAACGGTATCAACCCTTCATAAAACCCAGAAGAGCGCGTTCGCAACTGTGATGATTTGGTAGTGCAGGTTGTCTAAGGGGTCGACTCGTCTTGACCAGGCGATGGTGGAGCGTGAATTAGCGAGCAGCCGTTCGGTAGCGCAACAGCTAATAGATTCTGGCCAAGTACTGGTCAACGGCTCCATTGCGAACAAGGCTGCACGCAGGGTTTTTCGATCTGACCAACTCTTTGTGGCTAAAAGAGCTCGCTATGTTGGTAGAGGAGGCGAAAAACTCGACGGGGCGCTTGAGGAGTTTGGGTTATCACCTTTAGGTTGGACCTGCATCGACATCGGATCGTCGACCGGCGGTTTTGTCGACTGTCTTTTACAAAATGGTGCCAGGTCAGTAGTCGCACTTGATGTTGGACGAGCTCAGCTCGACAATCGTCTTCGAAGCGATCGGCGAGTCCTCGTGCTTGAGCAGACTGATGTTAGGGGATTCGCCCCAGTCGATCCGGTTCCAAATAGCTTTGATTTGATGACGGCGGACTTGTCATTTATCTCTATCAGGTCGGTGATCGACGACCTCTATCGAATATGCAGCTCAAATAGGCGTTGCCTTTTAGTAATTCTCGTGAAACCACAATTCGAGGTTGGCCACCGAGATGCCTCCATATCAAAAGGAGTAATCAAGGATCCAACTTTGTGGAGTTCAGTGTTGTTAGAGACGGCGAAGCTGCTTGAAAGAGTGGGTTTTCGGATTGAAGGATTGGTGCCCTCTAAACTACGCGGCGCTGCTGGGAACCAGGAGTTCTTTATTTGGGCTTCAGTCGGGCCAGGTTCATTGCTGGATTCTCATTCGTTGATTACTCTTGTAGATTCTGCAGTAGCCGCCGTTACTGATCCGCCATAAGATGCACGTTGGCGATCCAATTGAATGGTCATGAGAACGAGGGTTGCTTCAATGTGTTTTTGTTCTTGGGCCACTACGGAGAATCGGTAGATTTTTGCTGATGGAAACTAGGTTTATCCCGTGACCACTGTTGGGTTTGTCGTCCACCCGAATAGAACTGAGGCCAAGGAGCTAGCAGCAAGTTCAAAGAAAATGCTAGAGTCGTTGGGTCATAGCGTCGTCTACCTCGAGGATGATCCGAACTTGGTCTCTGAGTGTCAATTGGTTCTTAGCCTTGGCGGCGATGGAACGATGCTTAGAGCGGTTGACATTGGGTCGCTGTCGGAGCTTCCAATTCTTGGCGTAAATCTGGGAAGACTGGGTTACCTCACCGAGATTGAACCAAAAGACCTCGGCACGGCTTTAGCGAGATATTTCGGAGGCGACTACCGAATCCAAAGAAGGATGATTTTGGCGGTGACTGTCACGGGCAATCCGGAGCTTCACAAATCTTGGAGTCACCGTGGCGACGATCTGGCTCCCATTAGGAACGCTACAGCGCTCAACGAAGTGGTCGTCGAACGGCTTCACTCCGGCCATGTGATACAGGTTTCGGTCGAAATTGCGGGCACCCATTTTTTGCGTTATGACACCGATGGATTGATTGTGGCAACACCCACCGGATCGACTGGATACAATCTCTCCGCAAGGGGTCCAATAGCGTCACCAACCCTAGAAGCGATACTATTGACGCCAATATCGCCACATATGCTCTTTGATCGATCCATGCTGCTGGCTCCATCGGAAAGCCTTGAATTGAAGATGTGTGAGGGGCCACCAGCGTCCGTCATGATCGACGGACAGCACGTAGCGACGATCTCCTCTGGAGATAGCGTCTTATGCAAGAAAGCTTCGAGGAGCGCTCACCTAGTAACCTTCGACAACAGGCGCTTCCACGAGATACTCAAGGTAAAGTTCGGTTTGGACTCCAAGGAGATGGGGGTTTAGGGTTTGCTCTCTGTGTTGAGGGTGATGAATCTTGGGGTGATTGAGGAGGTCGAAATAGACCTTCCCGGGGGATTGATAGCCTTGACCGGCGAGACTGGCGCGGGAAAGACGATGATCGTCAGTGCTATAGAGCTCCTCTTGGGGTCGAAGGCGACCCCGGAAATGATCCGAGAGGGTGAAGAGTCCGCTGAAGTAACGGGTTTGTTTACAGATGGCGACTCTGAGGTGGTTCTGCGGAGAGAGATATCCCGATCAGGGAGGTCTAAGGCGTACATTGACGGCAAACTCGTTTCCGCCGCAGAGATCTCGGAGGTGTGTCAAACCATGGTAGAACTGTTTTCCCAGAACTTAAGTACCAGTCTCTCCAAGGCTCAGACCCAACTTGATCTCATCGATTCATTTGCGATGGTAGATACTAGGGAACTCAAAGGACTTCTGACTTCGCAAAAGGAGATAAAAGGCCGGCTAGATGAGCTGGTGCGAACTGAATCACTTCGGCTGCAGAGATTAGACATGTTACGTTTCCAACTCGAAGAGATTGGACGAATCCTTCCAGTTGATCCCGACGAGGACAGAGGCGTCGAAGCCGAAATAGCGATCCTTTCCCGAGTTGACGAGGTCAAGCGGGCTGCATCCTTGGGACTTGAGGCAATCAGTTCCGATCGTGGCGCAGGATCGGGGAGAGATCTCATAGCGGGCTCGCTTCACTGGCTCTCCTCTGAGGGGGCATTTTCGAAGGTGGTCGAGAGGATCCGCTCGGTCGTGGTTGAGTTGGATGATATAGCGAGCGAGTTGGGAGATTTTCTTCTCGGCCTTGACGAAGACCCCGAAAGGCTCGATGCACTAAGGCGTCGACTGGTACTGATTAACGAACTCAAGAGGAAGTACGGCCCATCCTTGGCCGATGTAGTGTCTCACTACGAAGGGACTGTCGCAGAGCTTGCGGAGTTGGAGAATTTCGACGCTTCGCGAGATTCGTTACTCGATCGACTTTCCGCGATAGAGGAGTCGTTGGCCAAAGAGCAGTCCTCGGTTAGGTCGGCCCGTAGCGATTCAGCGGCCGCGGTATCGCAGAAGGTGGAGGAATACCTCCAAGAGCTTAGGTTGCCTAACGCTAGGTTCCGAGTCGATCTCTCTTCTGCTCCAGATGGTTCACCGGTTAGTTTCATGTTTAGCGCAAACCCCGGCATGGTCCCCCAGCTACTGGCCAGGGTAGCTTCTGGCGGTGAAATGTCGAGAGTGATGTTGTCGGTGTGTCTTGTAGCCGCTCGCCTCGCTGCTACGATGGTATTCGACGAAATAGACGCAGGAATCGGTGGTGAAACGGCTTTGCACGTTGGCCGGGCTCTTTCTCGATTGTCGAAGGACCGCCAAGTAATAGTCGTCACCCATCTTCCCCAGGTAGCGGCTTTCGCAGACTCTCAATTTGTTGTGGAAAAGGAAATAGGGTCCGGTCGCGCAGAGACCTCGGTTCGCCCGATAGTCGCTTCGGCGAGGGTAAGCGAGATAGCGAGGATGCTTTCAGGACAGGCAGCTTCTGAAGCTGCTATGAGGCATGCGGCGGAGTTGTTGGACCTGGCTAGAGAGATGATGCATTCGACATAGCGGCGTTAGGTTCGGACGCTGTTCCTTTTATTGGCGTATTAGTTCGAGAAATGCTTGGGCCTTGGCGTAGTGCTAGGGTTTGTGCGATTTTGTGATTGGAGATAAGTTTTGGCGAAGCATATTTTTGTAACGGGTGGCGTTGCCAGCTCGCTAGGCAAAGGAATAACTGCTTCGTCCCTTGGGAGGCTCCTCAAACAGAGGGGATTGAAGGTGGTACTTCAGAAGCTCGATCCATATATCAACGTCGATCCTGGCACCATGAACCCCTTTGAGCACGGCGAGGTATTCGTAACCGATGATGGATCGGAGACCGACCTCGATCTAGGTCACTACGAGAGGTTTGTTGATGTCTCTTTAAGGCGGCCCTCCTCGGTAACGACGGGTTCGATCTACCAAGCGGTCATTGCTAGGGAAAGAAAAGGTGACTATCTAGGGAAGACCGTTCAGGTGATTCCTCACGTTACCGATGAGATTAAAGCTCGGATCAAGGCTATCGCTACCGACGACGTGGACGTGGTGATCACCGAAGTTGGTGGGACTGTCGGCGATATCGAGATCCTCCCGTTCCTAGAGGCGATTCGTCAATTTAGAAAAGATGTTGGCAGGAACAATGTCTGCTACATCCACCTGACGCTCATTCCGTATCTCGGAACATCGGGAGAGCAGAAGACCAAGCCGACCCAACACTCGGTTACTGAACTCCGCTCTAGAGGAATTCAGCCAGACGTAATTGTCACTCGATCCGATAAGCCGCTAGCTCCGGGTCTCAAAGAGAAGATTTCGATGCTCGCCGATGTTAGCGAAGCCGCGGTGGTATCAGCAGTTGACTTAGACAATATATATCGGGTCCCACAAGCACTTCATGAAGAGGGACTGGATGACTACGTATTAGGGCTGTTGCAGTTCGACAAGGACAAGTATCCTTTGGATCTAGCGGTTTGGAATGCAATGGCGGAGAAGTCGGCTAGTCCTAAGAGGACCGTCACAATAGGAATAATAGGCAAGTACATCAATCTTGCCGATGCCTACCTGTCCGTAGTAGAGGCGTTGAAGCATGGTGGGCTCTTTTATGACACAAAGGTTGATATCGAGCTAATCTCAGCTGAACAGATCACGCCGATGTTAGCCGAGAGTACCTTGGCGGGCCTAGACGGGATAGTGATACCAGGCGGATTCGGCAACAGGGGCATTGAAGGAAAAATAGCCGCAGCTAGCTACTCTAGGGAGCATGGACTCCCATGCCTTGGAATTTGCCTTGGCTTACAAACGATGGTGATAGACGTTGCGCGTAATATTGCTGGTCTAGAAGGCGCTCATTCCAGGGAGTTCAGCGAAGAAAGCCAATACCCAGTGATTGATCTAATGGAAGAGCAGCGTTCGGTTGCCAACATGGGCGGCACGATGAGACTGGGAGCGTATGTAGCGAGGCTAAGACCCGGAACTCAGGTAGCAACGATCTACGGAGAAGAGATCGTTTCGGAGAGGCATCGCCATCGTTTTGAGGTCAATCCTAGGTATAAGCAGAGACTCGAGGATGCGGGTCTAGTCTGCTCGGGCTTGTCACCAGACGGATCATTGGTTGAATTCATCGAACTCCCCGGACATCCCTACTGGATAGGAACCCAAGCCCACCCAGAGTTTAAGTCTCGTCCGGATCGCCCCCACCCGCTCTTCAGAGAGCTAGTAGCAGCGGCCCTAACTTATGCAGCTGAAGAGGCAAAGAGCGAGATCTCCGATTTAGGTACCGAAGCTGAGGAGTTTCAGAACGTAAGGGTTCCTTTGTGACGGGAGAAGTATTATCCCAGCGGGAGCTTTGGAAAGGCGGCTTCCTCTCTATTTCTGAAGATACCTTCGAACTCGATTCCGGTTCGAAGGTATCCAGGGTAGTCGTGCATCATCCGGGGGCAGTTGTGGTCGTCCCGGTGACCACGAACGGGTCGGTAGTGGCAATACGCCAGTTTAGGGCCGCTGCTAAAAGGGAACTGGTAGAGCTGTGTGCGGGCAAGAGAGACATACCCGGAGAGCCACCTATTGAGACTGCAAGGAGAGAACTAAAAGAGGAGTTAGGTCTTGAAGCGGTGGAGATCATTGAGCTTTCCGGCTTTTTGAATTCGCCTGGATTCTGTGATGAGTTCAGTTACCTGTTTCTTGCCCGGGGCCTCAGCTACCGAGGTAGGGTGCCACAGAGTATCGAAGAGGCCGAATCTAAGGTGATCGTATTAAGCCTAGATATGCTGGCAAACTACCTCGCTAATGGAACCATCGAAGATGCTAAGACGATCATTGGGCTATTTCAGGCCAGAGAGTTCATCGGTAGCTACCATGGGGTTACAGACCATCCCGAGGATCAGCCGGATCTAATAGACCGACTCGGTTCTGACTGAGCGGAGATCGTGCAAAAGGCTCCTGAAGATCTCCCGGGTCGACGCGAGCTGTCCGAATTCGCTTCGTTGTTTTTAGCGGATCTTTCAGTTCGAAAAGGTAGATCGACTGCCACGTTGAAATCCTATGAGTCCGATTTTTTGATCTTTGAAACTTACCTCGAAGGATCTGGGCTGGACTATGAGTCTGTTTGTCGGCAGAACGTAGATGAATACCTGCAATACCTGCTCAAAGATCACGATCCTTTCAGCGCTCGCCGGCAGCTTTCTGCTTTACGCGGTCTATTCAAGTTTTTGGTTACAACGGGTCGCTTGCCCAGCGATCCAGTTTCGCTTGTCAAGCCGCCTAAGACCTCCTCTAGGCTTCCAAAAGCCCTTTCGGAGCAAGAGGTGCTGGGCCTGTTGGAATCGGTTTCAGATGGAACGCCTCTGGCGCTTCGGGACAGGTCGATGCTGGAGCTATTATACGGTTCCGGCCTGAGAGTATCCGAGCTGTGCTCTCTCCGGACATCTGATTTCGATGACCATCCCAACTTGCTGTTGATTACTGGCAAAGGAAATAAGCAGCGCTACGTTCCACTCTCTAGCAAAGCAAGCTCCGCTACTGACAAGTATCTTCATGGCGCACGATTGTCCCTTTTGGCGAAGAAGCCAGATAGCGGGGCTCTCTTTCTCAATAGAGCTGGCACCCCGTTGACTAGGCAAGGTGCTTGGCTTACCCTGAAAGGTAGGGCAAGTGCAGTGGGACTAGGTTCCGTATTTACTCCCCACACCCTACGACATAGCTGCGCTACGCACATGGTGGATCACGGAGCCGATCTTAGGGTGGTTCAAGAGCTGCTAGGTCACGCTGACCTATCCACAACGCAGATCTATACCAAGGTGTCAATGACCAGAATGATTGCTATTCACAGCCAGTTTCATCCCCGCTCGCAGGTTTTGGAGTAAAAATCTGGCTAACTTGGTTAACTATGTCGTCTAAGAAAACAGAGATTAGTCAAGAGGTCCCAGAAGCAATCGATCTCGTAGTGGCTCGCCAAGCTTTAGAAGAAGAAAAAGTCAGCCTCCTGCAAAAGCTCGAGGAGATGGGTTTTGGGGGGTCTGGCCTTGAGTATGACGATAACTTCGCGGACTCCAGCCAAGTTACCGCCGAGAGGGGGGAAGCGGAGACGCTCGTTTCACAGCTAAGGGAGGCCCTCGCTGACGTAGAGTTCGCCCTTTCGAAGATCGATTCGAATCGGTATGGGCTCTGCGACAGCTGTGGTGCGCCGATTTCAGCGGCGAGGCTCGAGGCAATTCCAACCGCAAAACTTTGCATTACTTGCGTTGCTCAGAGGTCCCGCAGGTAGTGGGAGATTATTTCAAAAAGTACGCGATATTTATTATCGGTGCCTTTATCCTGATAGCCGCCTTTCTTCGGCACATAATCACCCTAGATACTGGTTTGATCTTGCTCGCCATAGTTCCGTCGGTAATTTTGCACGAGGTTAGCCATGGCTATGTGGCACTGTTGTTTGGTGATACTACTGCGAAGCGTTCTGGCCGACTAACCCTCAACCCAATTGCCCACATTGATCCATTGGGTTCAATAATTCTTCCCGCTATTTTGATCCTTAGCGGAGTGTCTCCGATCGGATACGCCAAGCCAGTACCAGTCAACGTGTCGGCGCTGCGAAAGCCAAGGAACCAGGCGGTGTGGGTATCGCTTGCAGGACCATTTACGAATTTGGTGATTGCAACGATAGTGGGACTGATCTTGCGGGAGCGACTCCTACACGAGCTATCGGTTGCGACGTTTTTGGGCGCAGCCACAAATGCGACCTTCGGAGGTGGCGCATTAGACCAGTACCTCTTCTATTTGGGCATCATAAATGTCATGCTTGCAATATTCAATTTGATACCAATTCCACCTCTAGACGGCTCGGCGGTACTGGAGCGATTTATTCCGAATAGGCACCTTGCAAGCTATTATGGCTTGCGACGCTACTTCCTGCCGATTGTTATCGTGGTATTTATTTTTCTGCCAGCGGTGATGCAGAAGCTTTTCTCTCCATTCGTCAACGTCTGGCTTAGGGTATTCATACCAAGTTAAAGCGGATTGCGCGCTGCTTCAGCAAGGGTTCGCTATCGTTCGAGCCCCCTGGTTGGCTTTGCCCTCCTAGAGGAAACCTGGCGATTGTTCGATATCATCGAAATCGTCAAGGGTCAGTATCGCTACGAGTTCACCCTCGGAAATCGGATGAGAGTAAAGGAAACCCTGGGCATATGGGCAGCCAAGTTGCAGTAGGGAATCCTGTTGATCGGAGGTCTCGACGCCCTCGGCTACTATCGAGAGTCCTAAAGCGTTCGCCATTGCGATAATTGCTCGCACGACTGCGTAGTCGTTGCCCTGTTCATCCACTGCGGATACGAATTCTCGATCTATCTTCAAAGTATCAAACGGGAGGTGTCTGAGGGTGCGCACCGAGGAGTAGCCAGTCCCGAAGTCGTCGATAGAAATTAGTGTGCCTGCCTGTTTTAGCTGCGCTATCGTGCGGCCGATCGTCTCAATGTCGTCCATGGCTACGCTCTCTGTTACTTCGAGAGTGAGCTGTCCCGGTGACACTTCGTACCTGGTCAGCTCGTTTGTTACCATGAAAGCAAAATTTGGATCTACGAGTTGCAGCTGTGAGACGTTTATTGCTATTCGAAGAGACACGCCCTGGTCGTTTAGCGTTTTTATCAGGGCACAAGCACTTTTTAGGACAAGTTCCCCGATGCGTGATATCAACCCGGTACTCTCAGCAAGCTGTATAAATTCTAATGGTGGCACAATCCCATGGTTTGGGCGCATCCAACGGACGAGTGCCTCCGCCGCAACTATTTTCTTGTCTTTAAGCCGAACTATCGGCTGGAAGAGTGTGAAGAGCTCGCCGCGGTCTATAGCGAGGTGGAGTTCTCGATATTTGCTAACGTGGTCGTCGGCGATTTGAGACCCAAGGGTAGCTTCGACGATTTCAAAACGGGCGCGTCCGCGCGATTTAGCCTGGTAAACAGCCTGATCGGCTAGGAAAATCATTTGTGAGGCGTTGGTGTTTCCGAAGCAGACGCCGATACTAACGCTAACAAAAACATCATTTTTTTCTATGACAAATGGTTCGTCGAAGGTGACAATTAGTCGCCTAGCAATTTCACTGGCCTGCTTCTGGTCTGCCAGATTTTCCATGAGGATCAAGAACTCATCCCCACCAAAACGCGAGACCGCTTTTGCCCCTACTGCAGAATTTACAAGTCGATTGGCAACTTGTGCCAACAAACCGTCCGCGACAAAATGGCCCAAACTGGCGTTGATTTCGTGGAAACGGTCGACATCTATGAAAAACACCGAGGCGTATCTGCTATTCATAATCGATCTAGCAATTGACTCGTCGAGCTTCTTTTCGAACTGGCTCCGTCCAGAAAGACCAGTAAGCGGATCGTGCAACCTCAGCCGATCGCTTTCAAGCTTGGCTGCGTGTATCTCTCGAAGATCTCGCCTTATTGTTGCCAACGCAACGGGTTCGTTGCTAAGCGGGTCGGTCAACACCATGGAGGTTGCTTGAACTGCGAAGATCTTATTATTGGCCCAGTTTCTAAGCCACCCAGTTCCCTTCCAGCTCTCGCCAGCGAAGATATGGTCCATCTCCTCGGAATAGGCGAGTGTGCCGTGTGCAGTTACGAAATCGGCTAGGTGGGTATCGGAGATATCTAGATCGCCAGGCAAAGAGACGAGCTCTCTACCTGCATCGTTTACGTAAACCATCTTCCCGCTAGGCGTGGCCACGGCGATGAAGTCGTCCGAGCTGTTGATGAGGGACTCGAAATGGTTACGCCACTGTTCGGTCGAGAATGTCATTTGGATTTCCTAAGTCGGCAGAGTGGCAACGAGGTGTGATCCAGCTTGAAGAGGAGGTCGGAATAAGTCGATGAGTGATTTTGGACGATTTTGCTTCTGGAGATAGCGTTCTCAGTTGCGAAGGTAATTGCAAGACCCGGATCAGCATCTCCTCGTACTCCTTCGGAAGCCCTTACAACTGCTCGCTTCGGATCGGCAAGGCGGCTAAGCGTCAAGTTCTTGGTGACCTTTCTTGAGTCGCTATCACTTTGCATCTAGCCATAGAATCTCAGACTCTCCTCTGGGTTCATTCCGTTGAAAAGGAACTCGCCTCAGAAGAAATTTAGCAGATAATTACACGGGTTTAATACTATCCTTGTAATTTTGTAGAAATAACCTCGAGCTGACTTTACTTATTTGAGAAATGCCTTGCAAGCTGGATGTTTTTACTCAAGGAGCTAGAAATCCAATTGCATTTTTTGCGTCCGAAAGAGTAGACGAAGCGGTCGCTCTTGCTTTGGCGGCGCCGATCTTCAGTAACCGCAGCAGCTCGTTGGGATCTCCGGAGATGTCTTTGATCCTTGATTGAATGACCGTTAGGTGTTCGATGACTATTTCTGCGAGTTCAGACTTGAGATCACCATAGTTTGAGTAACGGTCGGCGACATCTTCGGGTGGGATCGAGGTGAAGGCGGAATATATCTCTAAGAGGTTTGATACTCCGGCCTTATCTGGGTTGGCTGGTTCGTAAGCGACCCTGTTTTCGGTATCAGTGACCGCCCTTTTTATCTTCTTGGCGATTCTCGCAGGATCCTCATTTAGGTAGATAAGCCCGGTGTCCGAAGACGATGACTTGGACATCTTCTTATGTGGATTCTGCAGATCCATTACTCGAGCCCCAATCTTTGGGATCATCGGTTCTGGTACAGTAAACACCTCGCCGTATGCGTTGTTAAATCTCGCAGCCGCGTTACGAGCCAGCTCGATATGCTGTCGTTGGTCGTCACCAACTGGCACCTTATCCGTCCGGTACAGCAGGATGTCGGCCGCCATTAGAGCTGGGTAGGTAAACAGGCTCGCCCTGACTTTCTCTTCGCCTTTTCCCTTGTCTTTGAACTGAGTCATTCGTGACAGCTCGCCGAAAGTTACCGCGGACTCCATGATCCACCCCAATTGGGCGTGCTCTGGCACGTGGCTTTGAACGAATAAGCACGATATATCCGGGTCCAATCCGATCGCAAAGAGGGTAGTTGCGAGTTCCTTGGTTGCGTCTCGGAGAGCCCCGGGATTATGTTCTGCGGTAATAGCGTGGAGGTCGACGATTGAGAAGTAACAGTCGGCTTCGTGCTGTTCAGAAACCCAGTTTCGAAGGGCACCGAGGTAGTTTCCGAGGTGGACCGATCCAGATGGTTGAATTCCAGAGAATATTCGTGGCACGCAACGTAACCTAGCAGTCGAAGACCGCTGATCGTCCCTTTTGACGCTGCGACGGAGCATATTCGATCGAATAAGCCTTATGTCCTGCCTCTAACCCTGGACATCCACTGCTTAGTGAACTCGTCTTTCAGTTGCTCACCTTCGGTCTGAGTCTTTCCGTATGGTATCAGGGAAGCCGTCGGCGTAGACTTTGGGAAATCTCGTTTCCGGACGAGTTCATCTCTTAAATACCTAAGTACCGTGAGGCCAAGATCCTTGTCGATATCATCATTTTTGCATGATGGATCCAGGACGCAATAGGGACATCCAAAAGAGCAGTCGCAAGCGGAAACGAGTTGAATAGCGTTGTCACAAAGTCGTTCAAGGTTGTTGAAGCCGAGCTTGGAAACGCCCGCTCCTCCCTCGGTGAGGTCGTAAAGGGCAATGATTGGTGATCCCTGGTTTTTGAGGCTCAGTGATTGGAAGTCACGACGATCAGAAATATACAAGAGCGGCAGGACCTTTGAAATAGCGTGCTCAGCGCTGTGAGTTCCAAGGAAGGGGTCGCAACCTTCAGCATTGATCGCCAGCTCTAGGTCGCCATTGAAGCCGATGGCTAGCGTTTCGGTAGCGTAACTCCTCGACGGGAAGTCGACGTTATAGCGTCGCGGTTCGGTACCTTTGAAAGAGTACTCTTTGAATCCGACGACCGCTTCGATCACATTGGCCCTACCCCAACCGACTTCGATTCCGGATGAGGTGACATAGGACTCTGTAGGAGGGTCAAACATGACACTCTTAAGCGCCGCTGACACGGTGAAGTTGGAACTCTTCTCTATCGCGGCGAGTATTTTCAGTTCCTTATGGTTTACTGATTTGATCCGATAGGCGACACCCTGGTGGTGATAGATGGCACCGACGTGTGCCTCTCTCATTGCTCGTTGAGCTGGGAGTGCTTCTAGATGTCTATTTTTCGAGTCCTTCTCTACCTCGATGTTGTAGCTGGCTTCGGAGCCACCGGAGAGCGAAACGCCAAACTGGGGCTTTCCCCTTCGGGTATATACCAGGCTTCCCGCTTCGTCTTTATCGAGGTCAGCCCTGGCGAGGAGTTCCTGAGACACTTCAAGGAACTCTTCCCCGAAGAAGATCTGGTCATGCTTGCTGAGTGGCAGCTCCGAGGCGGCACATATCAGGTGCTGGCTTAGAATCGAGCGTTGTGACGGGTTGACTATTGCCTCCTCTGGCGGCTGGTTCAAAAGTCGTTCTGGATTGTTGAGGATGAACCTTCCTATCGGGTCTGCTCCGGTCA
>JABEUM010000138.1 GCA_013044475.1 Acidimicrobiaceae bacterium
CATTTTTCGTTCGCTCCACTCCCGGAGGTTGCAAATGCGACCTGGATTGCGATCGAGGCACTGTTGCCTATTGGCCAGAATGCCCACCCACTTGGACGTCGCTGACAGAGGAGTTCGGATCCGGACTTCGACGTAGCGCTAGCTCGACTGAGAAGAAATTCCAACCAAGAGATCGTCCATCAACTCTCGCAGCTGCGTTACTCCTCGTCGAGAAGATTGCTCGTCGAGAAGATTGCTCGTCGAGAAGATTGCCCGTCGAGAAGATTGCCGACTGAAGAAACCAATGTCCTCCGGTCCCGGCAGGCATCCAAGCGGGCTCAACGGGGTCGAAACTTTAGTCCCTTGAGAAAAGTACTGCGTTCATCTCGTTTTCAAAAGTGACAAGATGCTGCTTCGCCGTAGCCTCGGCCTTTTCAGCGTCTCGCTCACGTATCGCCTCTAGTATCTCTTTCTGCTCTGCTAGGTGAATCGGAAGATTCGGCACCCGATCGAGAACTAGGTGCAGAATGCGCATGGATAAGTTCAGGTACTGCGAGAGGGTCGATTCGAGGTAGGGATTGCGCGCACATCGATAGAGAAATCTATGGAATTGGGCATCGATATCGAGGAGGACCTTTTTATCCTCGTCAGCGGAAATCCCCTTCAGAAGTGAATCCATCGCCGCAATATCGCCAATTTCGGCAAAGCGGGTAGCCCTGACCGCCGCCAAGCCTTCTAATGGAATTCGAACATCAAGAGTCAAGGCGAGATCCTGGATCTGAACGTCAGCAGCGAAGGTTCCTCTACGAGGATAGACAACGACGAGCTTCTCGAGTACTAGTCGCTTAAGCGCCTCTCGGATGGGGGTCCTTCCCATGCCGAATGTCCGGCCGAGAACCTCCTCATTGATCACCGATCCCGGAGCGATCTCGAGTGTAATCAGAAGATCCCTAATCAGTACATATGCCCTGTCAGCCAGCAACTCTTCTGGGGTCTCAACCACTCCGACGAAGCTAACCGCACTCATCGCGTTTGCCACCCGTTGCTCAACATACTCTTCTGCCTTAGTCAATCCAGTTTCCCCAAACGCCGAAAATCCTCACGCTTAAACCCGCCTACTCGGATTCGATGCGCCTGGACTAAATCTAACATATCAACACATTCAGCACTGACACATAAGCAAGTACATCACCAGCACTTTACACTTTACCTGCAATGTCACAGTTTTTAGATTTTGCTTCGCGCAGGGAATGACATAAATAGTTCCACGCGAAATTAAATAAGACCGAAAAATGATCGAGGCTTCAGCTACCTGGCATTCGCCGGGTAGACCACCAACCGTTTTGCTCACCGAGTGCCCTCAGAAAACTATGGAGAATACTACTAATCGGCCTACCGATTCGCATCGGCTTTAGACCAATTAGATAAGCTCCTCCGTCCCAAGCGCCTCCAAGCCCAGACCTCTCAGTAAAAAGTTAGTCCGCCGATACGCAACCTCTAGCAAAGTTTGGTAACCCCTAGGCCCATGGCGGGACCCCGGCAAGACGAGAAAATCAACGTCCTTGCCAAGTCCTTCTAGCGCCGACATCAACTTTGTAGAGTTTGAGAAATGCACGTTCTCGTCGATGAGGCCGTGGATCACCAGCAATCTCCCACACAGTTCATCGAGATAACGAGTGACGTCCGCTCCGCGATAAGCATCCGGCTCTTCCTCGGGTAAGCCCAAGTATCTTTCCGTGTAGGCGGTATCATAAAGGGCAAAGTCGACCACGGGCGCTCCGGCTACCCCCACCTTGAATCGGTCTGCGGCCTTCGTCATTGCCATAAGGGTCATAAACCCGCCGTAACTCCATCCATAGATTCCGACTCTGTCCTTGTCTACGCCCAGCTCTTGAATCAAAAAATCGATCCCGGAGATCTGATCTGACAGCTCCACAGTACCGAAGCCACGCCTGATCGGCGCTTCGAAAGACTTCCCTCGGTTAAAGCTCCCACGATTATCCAATTTGAATACGACTAGGCCCGCTCTCGCCAAGAGCTGGGCCTGAAGATCAATAGTCATCGACCAGGAGTCGACGACCGTCTGTGCCCTAGGCCCGCCATAGACCGACACCACGAGGGGTCTTCCCTTCGTTGCGCCGTCGCTCGGAAGATATAGCGCTCCATAGAGCACCGTTTCGTCTTCGAGTGGCAACTCCATGAACTTAGGTGGCAGCAGTCCCAGAGAATCCGCAGTGACGCTCTCAAAGGGCAGATCCCATACCCAGCTTCCGCCCAACGTGTAAAGGGTGGAGGTGAAAGAGCGCTCACGGGAGGAGTTCTGCAGCAGAATATGCCCCCTGCCGGCACTCGACAGAAATGCCTGATTTGTCCCTGTTTCCACGCTCAGCTTTTTAATTGACAAGCTATCCAAATCTACCGAGTAAAGATGCCTCTCAAGGGGAGATTCTCTAGTGGAAAGAAAAAATACCTTCGATTCGTCGGCTGATACTCCGACTAGTTCGGTGACAGAAAACTCTCCTGAAGTCAATTGACGCAGATTGCCTCCGCTATCAAGGTGCACAAGGTGCGAGAAACCGGATTCCTCTGATGTAAAAAGAAGGTCGCCGGAGCTAAGGGAAATGACATTTTGTGCAAGATTAACCCAGGGCTCCTCCTTTTGAAGATAGACCGGCTTTAGCTTGAGATCCTCTGGAGTGTAGATATACCATTGGACCTCATCCTGTTGGCGGTTCAAAACAGCTATCCACAAATCAGAGCTGGGAGTGAAACATACCCTGGCCAGGTAGCCGTCTCGAAGCGCAGGTATCTCAATCCACTCGATGGTCTGAGTGGAATCTCGGTAGAGACCGAGTCGAACAGAAGCGTTGTTCCCCCCTGCCAAGGGGTAACGATGATTTTCAAGCTCCGAACCAGTTCCCGTATCTCGAACGATTGGAAATTCAGGAATCGGTGATTCGTCGACTTCCGTGAAAGCCACTAGCTGGCCATCTGGCGAACACCATAGCCCTTCTATCCGATCGAGTTCCTCTTGCGCTACGTATTCGGCTGTTCCATAACTTAAGCCTGGTTCGTATTTGGACTCGATCAGAGCGATAGTCTCGCCACCGAAAAGTGATATTTTGAAAATTCCGTCTTTTTTAATGCCAAGAAGAAAGCCACTAGATCCAGCCTGATAGACGGCCGAATAACCAGCTGAAGTCAGGTCAAGGAGAATACTTTGATCAGCAGGATTTGCCACAAGGAACTTACCCCCGAGGTTCAGAAGTAGATAAGTAACCCCACTCGCTTCAATAAGATCAAAATCGGAAAGTCCTTCCCAATTGAGGCGTAATCTTTCCCTCCGCAGCTGCTCCTCCAGGGTAGGTTCGGATTCGATAAGGCTCGAACTAAAAACGATGCTCAGCTCTTTGGATCCAATGTCAAGACAGTACAGGGAGAGTTCGGTTTCGGCTTTTGGATACATAAAGTAAAGTCGCTCACCCCGTAAATCAAACTTAGGGCCTACTACGACCCGACTGGCTGGAAGGGGCCGTATAGCGAGACTGGAAATGGACAAGGGAAACCCTGGATGAGTACTTTCAGGCATTATCCAAACTATACACGAGCTGAAAATTCCAAACAGACCCCGAATTCCTTGTGATTCACTCAATGTATTCTTTTTGAAGCGATCCATTCCAAGTGCAACGTCCGCGACCTACGCTGTGGTGGTAATGGCAATCCAGAAGAATTTGAGCAAGGCAGACCATCGGTATTGAGATTTATCGAATCCGCCGACTCGGCAGACTAAAGATTCCTCGCCCGGTTTGCGCTATCTTTTGAACACGTAAGGCGAAATTGACCGAGCTTGCAGCTCAACTCACGTTGTGAAAATTGGAACAATTGCCTTGCAGAACGGATCGAGTTTATTTTCGTGCCGATTCAGACTAGCCCACGGTAGTCAATTGGCAGGCAAATTAGGCTACTTCCAAAGCATCAGAAGAGGTGAGCAGGGTTGGATCGGAGCATCGCAAAGAGTTCGTCCTCCCGGTTTGGCGAACTCCTCTCTCCGCATTCCTGGGCGGTAATCCGGGTCCTGGTGGCTTCGGTACTCTGGGGAATTTCCGGAACCGCGGCTCAAGAACTATTCGTCCGATTCAAGATGGATCCGATGTGGCTCTTATGGTGCAGAATGCTTGCTGGTGGTTTGGTATTAGTAGCGGCTCTTATCTTGCGAGGCAACCTTCCTCGACTAAAAATCTTGCTCTTATCTAAGCGAGATGTCTGGCGCATGGTCATTTACGCCATCTTTGGCCTGGGTTTAGTGCAGATGACGTACCTGTTAGGGATATCTGACGGGAACGCTGTGGCTGCTACCGTCCTTCAATTCTTAGCACCAATAATACTTAGCTTCTATCTCGCAATTAAAATGGCAAAAGTTCCCCACATCGGCGAAGTGGCAGCACTGGTACTGGCCGTGGGCGGTACGGTTCTGCTCCTGAGCAACGGGAAGTTAGGGACGCTGGTGGTTCCTTTATCTGCAGTCGGGTGGGGTCTCGGGTCGGCACTAGCATCTGCATTCAACACTTACTTCCCCATGAGCTTGGTCAGAAGTTACGGCCCGATTCTCGTCGTGGCGACTGCGTCGGTGTTTGATGGAGCGATCCTCGGACCCTTTGAGATCACCAAATCACTTCCACCGATGAATCAATTCGCAGTTTTATTGCTGATTTTCATCGTCGTCTTCGGCACGGCCCTTCCGTGGGCACTCTTTCTTAGCTCACTACCTCACTTGGCGCCAGTAGAGGCAATAGTGATTCTCGGAGCCGAACCGATATCCTCTGCGGTAGTCGGAGTGAGCCTTCTGAATGCGCCTTTTGGACCGCTTGGCCTCCTCGGCGGATTGGCGACGATACTAGCTGTAGTCCAGCTCACTCGGTCGAAAGACCAAGATCAAGTGAAGCCACTATTTTAAATTCACCGCGAGATTCGAACCCGATTCGATCGTGCCTTCGATATAACTATCGATCACTCGCCTGCATTGTTTGCGGCCTTCGCTGGTCGACACAAAAGTGACCTTCTTCCATCTCTGCCTTGCTCGCTTGACTTCATATATCGCCGCGAACCTAACTGTTGACTCATTTTCGCATTGAGCTACCACCGACTCCAGGACGGGAACGGCAGCACCGAAGAGGTCCACCGGGCCAACTGAAATGCTGCTTTTTTGATCTGAGGCTCTTTTACAGATTTGATCAATATCAGAGGAGAAATATTCAGCCTACAAAAATAGTTGTATACTACAAGTAGATACGAATTCTAAGTTACTTCCGCTCTTTAGTGAGTGTTGGTGGAGGTCGCATGGAACTACCAGAGAGACAAATATCGGCTAGGAACATTCTCAAGCCCCTCTATGCCGCAGAGTTGACATTTAGCGCTACGGTCGTAGTCTGTTCACTGATCCTGTTCGACCACTCAGTATCGGTCTACGGAATAAGCTACTGGGGAATTCGGCTTGCAACCGTGCCCGTATTGGTTATTGGCCTCACGGCGACTTCCCTACTGCTCTTCCAAGCTGCATCGAGACTTCCCGACGACAAACCTTTTACCTACATTGCTTTGTGCTTCAGGGTAGTCGGAGTCGGGGCAATCCTTCTCCTTCTAACCCCGTATACCGCTGGAACCTTCTTCAATTGGGCACACATGACAATAGGTGCCGCCTTCTTCTTGGCTCAGATGACAACGTCAACTTACTTGTACATCAAACTCCCCAAGGATTCTTGGCTGAACTCCGCCATCGTTGTCCAGCTACTTGGCGGAATTATGGCGATGCTCTCCCTGCCCGATAATCTGCTCGCCCTTATGTTGCAGGGAGAGGTACTTTTCCAAATTGGATTTGCGCTGTTGATCAACAGAACCCTCAAAGTTCATTTGGCCGCCCCGGGCAACAACCAAAAGCTACCCGATGTGACCAATGGCTCTCTAGGTCTAAAGTCTAAAGAATCGGATGTTTCGCAGCAGAAATAGAAGGGTTAAACCGTAGGCAAAAGTTGTTACTTCACCATCTTGGGCATAGAGTCTGATTAACTTCGATTCTGCATCTGCGTCGTTGGATTTTTAACCTGTCCGCCTCTACCAGGAGCGTCAAATGCAACAGGGAGAAGACAAATCTTCAAAGCGAGAGCCGTCGAAATCGGCCAAAACCAACCAAACCATTTCCAAACCCTCTTTCGCCACAAAGCCGCTGAACGCTCAAGGCTCTACTCTGCATCTGACGAGCGAGGAGTCCAAGAGTATTGATCGCATGGTTAAAGCTTCTATTGCAAAGGCAACGCTGGGTCTAAGTCCAATCGCCCTAAGCCTCGCCTTTGCTGACTGGGCGGCTAACTTGCTACTTTCACCAGGAAAGATGGCTTCCATCTTCGCCGAGATGACCCGGCTAGAAGCGGAGATGGTCAGGTACTTAGTGGAATCAACAATTAGACCTACTGACGGCGATAGACCCATACCACACATAGTGCCCGCTCCAGGCGATCGTCGTTTCACTGGTCCTGGCTGGGATAACTGGCCCTTTGACCTGATACATCAACAGTTCTTGATCGCTGAACGACTACTGGACGTAGCTACCACAGACGTAAGCGGCGTCTCTTTGCACAAGGAGCAGGTAGTTCGCTTTCTGGCTCGACAGCTACTAGATATGCTCTCCCCGTCTAATTTCCTTCCCACTAACCCCGAGGTTCTTTCCAAGACCGCTGCTACTGGAGGGAAGAATCTGGTCGACGGCATGGCCAATCTCATGGAGGACTTGAGGCGTGCGTCAGCGAAGCTTCCAGCGGCAGGGACAGAGGAATTCGAAGTCGGCAAGCAGCTCGGCGCTACTCAAGGCCAAGTCGTGATGAAAAATCGATTAGCAGAGTTGATCCAATACACACCAACCACCGAGGAGGTCTTCAAAGAGCCGATCCTTATCGTGCCCGCCTGGATCATGAAGTACTACATCCTGGACCTGTCACAAACGAACTCGTTGGTCAAGTACCTTGTCGACAAAGGACACACGGTATTCATGCTCTCCTGGATAAACCCGACCGAGCAAGACCGGGACATGGGAATGGACGACTACCTAAGCCTCGGACCATTCGCCGCCATAGACGCAGTGTCCTCAATTGTCCCATACGAAAGGATTCACGCTGTTGGTTACTGTCTTGGGGGGACGCTTCTCACCGTGGCCGCCGCCGCTTTGGGGAGGGACAAGGATGACCGCATAGCGAGCGTTACGCTTCTGGCAGCACAGACCGACTTTACCGAGGCTGGAGAACTCACCTTGTTCATCGATGAGGGGCAGGTAGCTCTTTTGGACGATCTCATGTGGGTGCAAGGTTACTTAGATAGTTCACAAATGGCCGGAGCATTCCAGATGCTAAGGTCGAGTGACCTCATCTGGTCGAAGATGATGAGAGAGTATCTCATGGGCGAGCGGTCAAAATTAAACGACCTCATGGCTTGGAACGCTGACGCCACCCGGATGCCATTCCGGATGCACAGTGAGTATCTCAAGGGGATGTTCCTCCATAACGATCTAGCCGAGGGGAGATATCGGGTTGACGGGCGTCCAATCGCCATCGAAGACATCAGAACTCCAATGTTCGTCGTGGGGACAGAGACTGATCACGTCGCTCCATGGAAGTCTGTTTTCAAGATCCATATTCTTTCCGACGCAGACATCACCTTCGTTTTAACTTCAGGCGGACACAATGCGGGCATTGTGAGCGAACCCGGTCATCCAAGAAGGCACTTCCGAAAGTCAAGGCGCCTTCCCGGTGCCAGCTATACGGGACCCGAAGAATGGTTCGAGCAGGCCGAATACCATGACGGTTCATGGTGGATCGACTGGCAAAAATGGCTCGCCGACAACTCAACCAATATGACTACTCCACCCGAACTCGGTTCGTCTCAATACCCGGTAATCTCGCCAGCACCAGGCAGTTATGTGCTTCAACAATGAATCTATGAAGCCCCAACGAGCCTGAAATGGAATCATCCAACTGCAGGGTCAGCGGCCCTTTTGGACGAAAAAAGGCAGTTACAAGGTTGGAAACTCTATATCGCCAAATATCCCGAGCCGTCGGAGCTTGCTCATGCGCAGTGCGATTTGGTTTGAACTTAAGAATTGGCAGCTAATCCCGCAGAGCTAAGCCGTAGTGGGCGGCGAAGCTGCTGGACGACCGCCTCGAAAACCACCCGTCGGACATCCAGTCGGTCCAGGCGCGCTGACCGTAACGGTTGAGGCGCTGAAGGTAGTCGACGCAGACTTCGGGCCCAATGCCTGCGCACACTGGCCAGCCACGAGAGCCGACACCGATGCGACCTGGGTCTCTACTATCTTTGTGGTAGGAGCGAGTGCAACACCGACCTGCCCTTGTGTGCCCTGAACTTCTATCGTGGATGCTGACACCGACACGACGGTTCCGAACGCTCCAGCAAAGGGTCGACCGGTTCCGCCGGTTCCGCCTAAAACGCCTCCGCCAGCCGAATTACCTGCGCCTCTGGTCGGCGCTTTGCCACCTGCTCCGGAACGTCTAGCAAACCCACCACCGAATCCGAAGCTAGCGGCACAACCCGAAGATGTCGGTTTGCTTATCGTCACTACACTTGCCTGGACATTTCCTATGGAGTTCGCCGGGCCAACAGCCCTTAGGCAGGATCCAACCGAGATACTTGACACTGAACCCAAAACGGTTTGGTAATACTTAGTCGAGCCAGCGAGGTCGACTGTCACACTACCTTTGGATGAGGAGACATCAAATGACGAACTCGCTACCGAGGTAATCTTCCCAACTGCGACCGAAAATCTCTGTCGAGTAGCTCGCAGCTTCGTAGTTGTCGGAGCAGCGGTCACGGCGGTAGATGACGCCGCTTGAGATGAACCACAACCAGCCGCGATTAACCCCAACGCAAAGACCGAAATGATCGCATTCCTACTGGCCACTCGACGCATAAAATAAACCCTTCCACCATCTTGAATCGATTTCACAACTTCAGCACTCCTAAGATCGCAAGGCTCGACCACAATAATTAATCTCCTCGCAAAGCATCGATTGGTGCCAAACGTGATGCCCGGGATGCCGGATAGACGCCAAATGTGAGTCCAATTCCCGCCGCTACCGCTACCGCCCCTATGATCGCTGGAACGGAAAGCGCCACGGGATTGGACGTGAGCTTCGGTACAATTAGTGAAGCTCCAATGCCCAAGATGACGCCCAAGATACCACCAGCCAATCCAAGCAACAGTGCCTCGGTCAAAAACTGCCTCAGGATTGCCCGGGGGGTCGCACCGAGGGCCTTGCGCAGACCGATCTCGGCTATCCGCTCCGTCACCGAAACCAACATGATATTCATCACTCCGATACCGCCGACCAGCAGTGAAACCGCCGCTATCCCGGTGAGTAAGAAGGTCAGAGTCTTTGAGACGCTGGTAGCGGTACTGAGAAGTTGGGTCTCTGGCGTAATCGTAAAATCTGCCGCGGAGGGGGTAGTGATTTGATGGGCCTGGAGTAGTAGTGCGTTCGCCTCCTGATAAGCGGCGCTGATAGAGTTTTGCGATTTCGCCTGCAGGAGAATTTGGCTTACCGATGTTCCGCTGCCTCCGCCAATTAGCAACGACTGGGCGGTAGTAATCGGAACGATTACCTGGTCGTCTTGGTTAGACGTAGCAGAGGATCCCGCAGAGGCAAGCAGCCCAATTACCGAAAAAGACGATCCGTTTATATTTACAGTCTGGCCTACCGGATTCTGACCTGGAAAAAGTTCTGCCGAAACCTGGGTACCTAAAACAGCAACCTCATTGCCGGAGGTCACGTCGGCCTGTGTGATGAAGTTCCCAAAGGAGATCTGGCGACTGCGGATCCCGAGATACGGAGGCGTCGTACCTATGACGGGTGCACTCCAAGTATTTCCGCCAGCAGACATAGCTTCATTTTTCTGTACAACTGGAGCTACGGCCGAAATATCCGGAGCATCGACTTGGGAAGCCAGCGCAGTCGCGTCAGCAATGGTGAGTGTTGAAGCCGAGCCGAGTCCACCCCGGATTCCACCTGTACCGGTTGAGCTTCCGGGCGAAACCACTAAAAGATTGCTGCCGAGCGAAGAAACGGCCGCAGTCACCTTCGCTTGCGAACCCTCCCCTAGGCCAACCGTTACAATTACCGCCGCAATGCCGATCAATATTCCTAGAACGGTAAGCAGCGATCTTGAGCGGTGGGTGGCGATCGCTTCGATAGATGCCCTGAGGGTCTCCCTAAGACTCATCATTTCGGTTCCAGCTTTCCGCCGGCTGCGTCGAGTCCCTTTATCACGGGTACAGCTGGGTTTGCCGCAGCAAAAGTCGTTCCAGTGCCGACAAAAATAAGCTCCGGGGGGCCGTCGCCCACGATGACTCCATCTCGCATCCGTACGACACGGGATGCGACCTTGGCAACATCTGGCTCATGGGTAATCAATACCACCGTCCGACCCGCGCGGTGAAATTCCCCAAACCAACCGAGCACCTCCTCCGACGAGGCCGAATCGAGGTTGCCCGTTGGTTCATCCGCCAAAATCACTGTCGGGTCGGTCACCAAGGCCCTAGCGATAGCGACACGCTGCTGCTGACCACCTGATAGCTGGGTTGGTCGGTGATTCATCCGATCTCCGAGCCCAACCCTGCGCAGTGCCTCTGTGGCCCGTATCCGGCGCTCGTTCGGAGTCAATCCGGCGTAGACAAGCGGAAGCTCGACGTTACTCAACGCACTCAGGTGCCGAAGTAGGTGAAACTGCTGAAAAACGAAGCCTATATATTGGTTGCGGATGCTCGCCAACTCAGCTTCATCGAGGTGAGAAACATCCCTTCCAGCCAACCTATAGCTGCCTGAGGTCGGAGTGTCCAAGCAACCGATGATATGCATCAAAGTGGATTTGCCCGAACCCGATGGAGCCATCACAGATAGAAACTCGCCCTCATTGACCACTAGATCTATCCCACGAATAGCCTCTACCGACGCTTCGCCCTCGCCGTAAGTTTTTCGAAGTCCGCGGATTTCGATCACCGGTGAAGTATTGGAGCTGCCGTAGCTAGATCGAACCGCCAAATCTCTGCGCATTATCATCCGCCGAGCCCGGCCTTTCGAGCCAAGCCTCCACCACGACCTAAGCCTCCACCACCACCGAAGCCTCCAGCACCGAAGCCTCCAGCAAACCCAGCGGTGCTGGATGGTATAGCGAGGGCCCGATTTGCCAAGACTACTTCTTGGCCCAATTTCAATCCCGACAGCACTTGAGTATCTTGTGCATCAGCGGCCCCGACGGCTATGGTGACCCTAGTCTCTTTAGTTTTGTTCTTAACCAGGACGTAGCTAAGGGATCCTACGGTGTGCACTGCACTCGTAGGAACGCTAAGAACGTTGGTCGCCTGCTTGACTATCAGGGCGACCTGAGCCGAGGCGCCAGCGAATAACGGAGGTGCCTTGCTTGTCACCTTGACTCCAGAGTAGAGATTTGGATTAGCGTCCGTTATAGAAACAACTATCGGGTAGCTGGCGACGCCGGAGGTGATCGTCGCTTGCGGAGTAATCTGGGTGACCGTCCCGTATATAGCTGTAGTCGATCCGGCGGGGACGATTGTGGCTTGTTCACCTAGCTGGATCTGTGCTATCTGGGCGTCGCTCACGGAGCCTTGCACCTCGTAGCTACCCGGAGAGCTCAAAATTATCGCTCCAGATGGCCCCGACGAGCTAGACGAAGCAGACGAGCTTACCGACCCACTTTGGCCGACGGTCACATTGATCTGATCGACAACGCCAGAGATTGGTGCCACTATTTCAGCCTGGGAGAGGGAGGCTTGGTCGGTAGCGAGAGCGGCCTGGTCGTTCGCCACCTGGGCTTCATCCGCGGAGATCGAGGACTGTGACTGCTGGATGGATTGGGTGTTCTTCACCTGTGTTGAGGGAAGCTGAGACTGGGCAGTCGCCAGCTGAAACTGGTCAGACGACACCGCCTGGGTCTGAGAAGTCACTGCCGACTGTGCTTGGTTGCACTCGCTAGAGGATGGATCTGCGCTACAGCCACCCGATGCGATCGCTTGGTCAAGGTTCAAGGTCGTCTGGTCGGTAGCTAGTTTTTGTGTAGCGTCGGTAACTGCAAGTTGGGCTTGCGCTAAGGAAACTGCGTTTTGGGCTTCGGTATCTGTAAGGGCGGTTTGGGCATTTGAAAGCGAGGTGGCCGCTGAAGACACCTGCCCTTGGGCGGAAGTTACAGCTTGCGACTCTTGCGTACAAGAAGTTGCACTACTTCCAGTACTACCCGAAGAGCCAGAACTAGAAGAAGAGGCCGAAGTACAATCGGTATAGGCAGTTTCCGCAGCACCAAGAGAGGCAACCGCATTGTTGTAGGAAGTCTGGTCTTGGGCGATTGCGGCGTTCGCCGAATCGACCGATTGGGTATTTTTAGTCTGCGTAGCGGTCACGGACTCCTGGTCTATGGAGAGATTTTGTTGATCAGCCTGGACGGTTGCTTGGGCTGAAGTGTAGGCCTGCTGGGCGGAAACGCACTCCGACGACGAAGCGTCAGCCTGACACCAGTTATTCGCTATTGCTTGGTCTAAGGTCAGCGTACTCTGGTCGGTAGCTAGCTTTGCACTGTCCTGTTGCACCGCCAGCTGAGTCTGGGAAAGGCTATCGTTGTTGGACTGCTCGGTTAGCGGCAAGGCTCCTTCAGCGCTAGCGAGGCTAGCCTTCGCGGCACTAAGCGTGGTCTCGGCCTGGGCTATCTGGTCGGTCAACGTCGTAGTATTGAGGGTCGCGAGGACGGTGCCCGCCTTTACCTTCTGCCCCGAAACGACGTTGATCGTGCTCACTGTACCAGTCGTCCCGAATAGCAACCCCAAGTCAGTCTGTGGCTCGATGGTGCCGGTAATGGAGATCTCCTGCCTGATCGTGGCCAGGCTTACCGGTTCAGCCACTAAAGCGGCGGTAGACTTCGGCCTCGTCCTGTAGTAGCCATACAATGCGCCACCAATTAAGGCAAGAATCACTAAGCCGGAAATAATCCGGTGGCTGGAGATGCCCCTTCCAATTCGAGAAAGTCTCGAACGACCTCCGCTGCTACGTGGTGACAAGACTTCCACGTTTCCGGCTGCCCCGCCGGAGGTGGGAAGATACTCGCCGGAATCATCAATCTGAGTCATCGGATCCTCATGGTAGAATTCGTGCCGTCTGCAATCTGACATCGTCAGCAACTTGCAAAGGTATTGGATAAGACATACCGAAATCGACTATGTCTAGGATTACTAATCCACCTGTTGCTGCTCTAATCACGAGGCAAAGCATAGAAATCTTGCCCTGAACATTGAGTGTGCCAAATGTATGAAGTTCCACATAATCGCATCCACGTCAGCTCCAATTCATCAACCCCCACCACGGATACTGCGTATTGCAACAAGACAAGTTGGCCAACTAGCTCATAGAAAATCTTTGATATCATCCTCGCTCTAGGTCGGATGGCGGCGTTATTCTTTCGTGATCCTATGATGAGCTAATTCCTTGAGGGACTGAAGGCATCAGCCCCGTCCCAACAAGTCACTCAATTAGAGCAGCGATATCCAGGTATTTTCCCTTGCTATCGAGGCCAAGCCCAGCACAACCACAAAGGCGGACATTTGAAGATTCTCGTAGTGGAGGACGAAGACAAAATGCGGGAACTGCTAAATCGTGGCCTTAGCGAAGCAGGGTTTGAAGTCGAGGTAGCCTCAGATGGCGTAGCTGGGCTCCAGTTGGCACTGGAAAATTCCTACACCCTTATGGTTCTGGACGCGATGCTTCCCGGTTTGGACGGATTCGAAGTCTGCCGGCAGCTTCGGCAGCGAGGGAGTGCCACGTCAATCCTCATGCTTACCGCCAGGTACGAAATTGATAGTCGCATCTTAGGGCTGGATGCCGGAGCAGACGACTACATGGTAAAGCCCTTCAGCTTTGCGGAACTCCTCGCTCGGCTGCGCGCACTTGTCCGCCGAGGATTACAAACTTGGCCTCAGTACATTGAAAGAGGCGGAGTAAGAGGGGACGTGCTAAACAAAAAAATCATCTATGGCTCCACTGAGGTTGTCCTAACGGCCACAGAATTTGACCTTTTTAGGTGCCTTTTCGAAAAGAGTGACGCCGCGCTATCTCGGGCCCGAATTTTAGAGGCGGTATGGGAGTTTCCCTTCAGCGGATCTTCCAATATCGTCGACCAATATGTCGGCTATTTACGCAAAAAACTCTCACCGCTTTCACAAGTGGTGAGGATCGAAACGGTCCGGACACTTGGGTACAGGATGGTACTTAACACCTCGGGTGGCGATGCCAAATGAAGTGGTCCAGTGGGCGTCAAAGTGGCACTAGCGGTGCCACCAGTAATCAGCGACTAAGTAGATAACTAATGAAGATAAGAACGCGCCTAACCCTGCTGTTGGTAACGGCGGCTTCGATCATCTTTGGTCTAAGCGCTTTCTTGATGATCCAGCTCCTGGATCGGAACTTGTACACAACGTTGGACAACAGCCTTACCAACAGAGCCCATTTCCTCACTCTGACACTGACGGAGATGGAACATGGCGTCTCCACGAGGCCAATTCCCCTTGATCACCCGCTCACTCTCGGAGGAACTCGCATCGTTCCACTAGTCCAACTCATCGCCAAAGACAATCGGGTAGTAGCTAGCTTTCCCACCGGAACCACGTCA
Organism: Acidimicrobiaceae bacterium; assembly: GCA_013044475.1. Taxonomy (GTDB): domain Bacteria; phylum Actinomycetota; class Acidimicrobiia; order Acidimicrobiales; family Acidimicrobiaceae; genus JABEUN01. The sequence goes on from JABEUM010000138.1 coordinate 14,707, forward strand.
CCATTACTTCCTGCCAGCACAGTATCGCTAGCCTCACACCACTACATCTATCTAAATGCAACCCCGAAGGGCTTTTCTGGAGAGTACCGATTTCTGTTGGAACCGTCTTCGATCGAAGCCAACAGGACGCTAGTCATTGGGAGGCCTATTGGCGCTGACGCACAGACGATCGGCCGGCTCAAAGAGTTCCTCTGGATGGGTTGGGTACTGATAATGTTGCTCGCAGCATTGGCCGGGAATCTCATATCAAGAAAAGCGCTGGCCCCTATCGAGCACATCCGACTGCAGGCTGAAGCCGTCGACGCTGAGGCCGAAAGCATCGCCTTGGAAATACCTAATACCGGCGATGAAGTCGAGGCACTCGGTAAAACGATGAATGCCCTTTTAGTGCGACTCCACAAGGTCTTTTCAGAACAACGGACGTTCTTGTCGAATGCGGCCCACGAGCTGCGAACGCCGCTCGGATCCCTCCTGCTCGAGCTCGAGCTGGCCGACCAGGAGTCGAGGAGTAAAGAGGAGCTTCTTCGGGCGATCAAAGGCGCTTTGACGACTACCCAAGCTATTTCTAAATTGACCGAAAACCTTTTTTTGCTAGCGGTGCTAGACGAGAGGGGCGAAAATGCCGCCCGAGAGAGTGTCGACCTGGTAGATCTCGTATACCAGTCGGTATCCATCAGAGAGGATCTCGCCCAGAAAAAAAATGTGTCAATTGAGGTGTTGGGACTATCCTCGGCGGTGATAAAAGCAAATCCGATGCAGATAATGTTCGCCATTGGAAACCTGCTAGACAACGCTATTAGGCATTCACCGCCACAAGGCAAAGTCATAGTTACAATTGAAATGGTCAATGACGAGTTCCGAATCTCTGTATCCGACCAGGGCGAGGGCTTTCCTCCAGAATTCCTGCCGATCGCGTTTGATCGCTTTTCGAGACCGGATAACGCACGCAATAGAAAAGACGGCGGGGCGGGTTTGGGTCTCGCAATGGTCAAAGCAATCACCGAGGCCCACGGAGGAAAAGCCGATATAGCTAGCGGAAATGGCATAGCTACCACAGTGAGCATCTGGCTACCCGGAGCTCCCTAGCCTCTCCGAGCTAATAAGTTGCCCTTTTGAGAAGGACTAAGCCGCTCTTGACCGTCAGACCTGGCTTAGTTTTTCTAAATGAGTCGCAAGAAAGACCATCATCCGGGAGCAGATATTAGCCATCACCTTCAGTAAATACACATCTAACTGCGCTTTTCCAAACCACTCATATTTGCCATATAAATTAACTTCCCTAAGCCGACCGATCTGACGAACCGATCAAAGGGCATGAGGAAATATGGAGGTGGTGACGGTCCGCAAATTGCTGAGCTAACTCCGCGCTACCGATTAAGATAGGGCAAGGAAGATCCAGCTCTACTGCCCGAAGTTCTCGTCGAAATATGACAGCGTTCGTCCGATCCCAAAAAGAGTGTTTGTGATCTCCCCTGAAGTCCTCATAGACCAACAATCGATCATTGAGCAAACGATCATTCAGATGCATTTATCAGAAAAGACAATGCCTCATCACTACATTTTTCAACACGGCCAAAACCAGGCGGTGACAAGACGTCGACCGATCAAATGCTGGCGAACTTACACAACAAAATTCGCTGGTTTAACATGAGATATTTCAACCTCTTCCGGCGAAGCTTGGTCTCCAAATTGACCGCCCTCGCAGTAGCCACAATGCTGCTCGTATTTCTAGTGAACGGCGTCGTCCTTATCCTGAACGAGTCGATGGAGCACACCCTCCAGGGTGTCGCAAATCAGGGACAAGCGAGGCTAGCCACGATTCATGGCGCACATGACAACTTCCTAACCTGGGATGGTCAGGCCAATATGTGGGTCGGTCTA
>JABEUM010000139.1 GCA_013044475.1 Acidimicrobiaceae bacterium
ACAGCTAAGTCCCCAGCGACATTTTCGACTTCGAGCGAAGGCGTTAGGCTTGCCTACTGATCCGCTCTCTTCGACCAGTTCTAAAACGTACGACCTAGGTCACGCTATGCTTGTGTCTGGATCGAACCGGAACCGTCGCTCAGCCAGGTTTCTATACGAGCCCCTGTTAACACCCGTGCTCGGGCGCTATAGCCGGTCCCATGAGTCCGACTTTGAATCAATAGCTAGCGCTGCTGAAGCCCGAGGTTCCATTCAAATCGAGCATCAGAGCGGCGACGAACAACTTCGTAATCACTTGGTCATCCGACACATCGATCTAGTCCGGTGAATTAACCAAGGGGACCGTCTACGTGGCGCTAGTCTTCCACGTAGAGTTGACCCAAGAAGTCGACAACTAAAATTCGGCTTAAGCCCACCGCTGCAGGTCCTTGAATCACCATTCCGGAATCGGCCTCGAACTCAGAGCCATGGCAAGGACATGCAAATATATTGCTTGGCTCATACATAACTGTGCATCCAGCGTGAGGACAGATGGCCGAAAAGGCATCCCAGGTGTCCGTTCTGGGATGGAGCAGATATGCCGGGCCGCCAGTTTTAGGGTCCGAAAAGGATGCCACCTGACCCACCGGGACGGATGATGCGGGTCCGATTGGAACACCTTTGGGTTTCATCGCAGGATTCTGCTTCGAACTAGCTGTGCTGAGTGTCGTCGCGGTGGTAGAGCTAACCCTTGAGGCTGTACTGACTCTTTCCGAAAGGCTAAGGGGCTTCGAAGCAGCCTGAAAATTTCTCTTTGGGGCAAACGCTTCCCCAATTGAAGCTGTCAAGGTTGCCATCGCTACCTCAAGAACACTCACTATTGCTACCGGCAGTGCAAAGGACAAAAACCGACGTCTATCTCCTTCGTAGTCCTGAGGCACCACGACCATCGGCTCACTTCGTTTGGCTTGAACGTGGATCAATGGACAGATCTCAAAAGCACAATTCACATCTTGCCCAAGCTCACCGCAGCTGTCTCCTTCCCTGTTAGCGCAGTTTGCAGCGAGGTTATCAAAACTGATTTCGACGTACTTAGGCGTCGGCATCTTCAACAACCTTCTACGCAACGCTAAGGAGAGAGAAAATAGCCCTCCGTCACCCTTGATTACTAGTGGTGTCCAGGCAAAAACAAAAACGATATCGGAGCCGTAGTAGTAGGGCTTCACATGGTATGAGACAGATAGGAAAAACAGGGTAGATATGAGCATTCCACCGAGCGATGCAATTCTAGTCAGAACACCAAAAGTAACGCCAAGTCCAACTGCCAGCTCGGAGAGAGCAATAATCATTCCAAAAGCCACTGCGTTATGACCTGCCACTCCAAGCAGACTAGAGATGGGGGATGTCCTGTGGAAGGCCGCTATTTGGGCTTGAATCGAAGCTGGGTTGGCGGCATTAAAAAATGCCGGATTTGCCAGCTTCTGAAGAGCAGCGAAGATGAAGGTCACGCCCAAAAAAGCCCTCAAGACGACAATTGCAGCACCGAAAGATCTACTCTGGACACTGCGCCTTACGCCGGAGGTCGCCCTCTTTGGACCCTTTGACACAGATACAGCTCTGGCTCGTCTGGTCGCAAAGCTCTGACCATCCTTAGCGACATACTCTTCGGCACTCATGAATTTAAAGAGATACCGTCATGTGGCGACAGAGCAACCATCGACTAATTGTGCCCTAATAATTTTCATCGAGAATGGGTGTGGGACGAGAAACCCCCGGCTTTAGCCGTGGGGAGGGATAGTCCCACTCGGGCCACAGGCCCGACCTCCTTCCGCTGCTCATATCCCCAACCATCTCCACGCTGCAATAGCGTGCAGTGGCGGTGACTGATTCCCTGCATGGTTTTTCCTTTCGTTGTGATGTTGAAACTGCCAGAACTTCGAACGGCTACTCGTCCAACGTGAGTACCCATTTTCTTGCCCGATGGAACTACCGTTTGCACAAGATCGCCGGTCTGAAATCCTTGTATGCACTTGATACGTGGGCGCATAAGGCGTGGAAATCCCGACTTGTCGGAGACGGTGCGAGAATATGTCCCGCGCCCTGTCGCCTTGGAGATGATGACGTTTGATGGGTGGGCAACTACACCGTTGACTTGGCCAACACACAGAGCGTCCAGGGTGTGGGACTTTGCCAGTCTGAATCTGCTCCGGTTCCACTTCGTCTGTCCGCCAGTGCCTACACTTACCGGCAACCCAGTTGCTTGAAGGGCGCTATAGAGCGCCCAACGAGTAGAGTTGACTGCTGCTGCGTCTCTGAGAGGCGACTTAGCACGAGCTAAAACCCTCTTGGCTATGTCCTCTGCTTCAGTAGGTGCAAACCGAGATGTCAGCCATGTACTTAGTTCGATAGCATCTTTTGACTGGTTGCACAGAATACAGGCCAGAGTTAAATTGGAAACGCGGTTGGAACCGCCCTTGATCTTCGGTTGGATATGGTCGATGTTTAGTGGTACATCCGTCGCTCCGCAATAGGCGCATGTTCGATTCCACTTAGCTAGCAGATATTCCCTTACTTCGTAGCCTGCTAGTTCTCCCTGCTGATACTCGACACCGCTAATCTCGGGATTCTGCATCTGCTGCATGTCGAAGCGTACAAGTTCCTGGTGGATGCCCGTGACGGGTGCCCACTGACGTAGCCTGCTCACTATCGACATGGTGGAGTCCACTCGGTGTTGCAGACTCGGTGCTAACCACCCCTTCGGCTTGGCTCGGTTATTAAACCGTGGTGCTCTATAGCGAAGGTTGCGACTACGCCGACCTCGCCTATAACCAGAGCGCTGTTGCAGTTTCTTATGTATGTACTGTCCTCGATGTTGCAATTCAATTGCTACAAGTCCTACTCTTCCGTCCGGCGAATCTCGAAATACTGAGATACCCGTAGCCTTGGAGCCTGGATCGATACCGACCTCGACTCCGGGTACTTCTGATTGTGTTACTTCTCTGTCCACCAAACGAATAACGAATGGAGCCAGACGATGGACCCTGGCTCGTTTTGACTTCAATAGCTTGCGTGCTCGTGCTGACGAGCATGGCATGAGCGGATTTCCATGTTTGTCAAGCACAAAAACCCGCGATGCCGTTATTTGTGGAGCCGTAAGGCTCCGATCTTCCGCTTCACTGGACAAGTCCGGTTCCGCAGAGTTACGCCCGATTTCTCGGGTCTCCCCTCGACCATGTTGCACGACAGTTACAGGGTTACCCCTGCGTTCGCTCCCCGTTTCGTCCTTACCCCTAAGGTTGTCTGCTGAAGCGAATTCCAGAGCAGCAGACTGAGGAAGCATCTGCTGGTGGGTCTTCTTACTTTCGTGCAACGTAGTTCACCTCCTTTCAAGGTTCACTTGGTCTGGTCAATCTGGGCTTGTGAGACCTTCCCTCAAGCCCCCGCCTTTAGGCGTGGGGTGGTTGACCCAAATGCCTTTGACCGCCTCAATTTCGAACATGAGCTTGCATACAAGAACCTGTACCCAATACCTTAGCGACGAATTTATCCATGGTTGAAAGCAATATAACAAACCAAATCGTCTAGCCGATCCCTGTCTCTTGGTAGTCTCTAGCTCCTGTTAGATTGGTAGGTGAAGGGTGAGCACAAGGAGTGACCCTCGATGAGGACTAAGACGAGCCAGTTGCTTGTTACGAGATTCAATGGGAACTCTTCGTCGCGGATTGTCGATCTCGTAGCCGAAGAGGAGCCTCTCGAGGTAAGGATCCAAACCCCTGCTGGCAGGATCATCCCAGTTAGCACCTCCATGCGCACGCCGGGAAAGGATTTCGAGCTCGCTATAGGAATGGTCCTCTCCGAGCGCCTGGCCACTCAAGAGATGATCAAGGGCGCTAAGTACTGTACTGATATTGAGTTCGATTCTCAGCAATACAACGTGGTCACCGTGCAGCTAAATGGGGAGCCTTTACGTGATCCCAGGAACTCTTTGACCGTAAAAAGTTCTTCCTGCGGACTTTGCGGTACCGCTGAAATATCGGATTTGAAATCGATGGTTGAACCGGTCGGATCGACTCTAAAGATCAAAAGCGAAGAACTTTTCGCTCTGCCGGATCTACTAACCGACATTCAGCCACTCTTTTCCAGCACCGGCGGAGTACATTGTGTGGCGGTTAAACGCTCAAATGGCAAAGTGCATGCGTGCGAAGACGTTGGAAGGCATAATGCTTTCGACAAAGTGATCGGGGAACTCGCCACGGCACGCCTGATCGGAGAGCCGTCGATGATTGCTGTCCTTTCTGGGCGAGTCAGTTTTGAAATGGTCCAAAAAGCCTCAATCGCCAAAATTGAACTTATTGCCGCAGTGTCCGCACCGACTGGGCTGGCGATCAGGTCGGCAGATGAGATGGGAATCACCCTTTGCGGCTTTGTTAGAAAAAAATCCGCCAATGTCTACAGCCACCCGGAGAGGATCGAGCAGTTGGATCTTGCGGGAACGGAGTCTCATCTGCAGCACGTAAATAGGTGATTGGGGCTGCATCTCAAAGAGATTCGAGCTAACCGAAGTCCCCTAGCCTTTTTCGGGCAAATCCACAGGATATAAAAAGCGTAATGCCCTGACGCAAGACCAACAGATCCTCCCGTGAAAGAAGGAATCGAGCGTCAAGCGGCCAGCTTTCCATTCCACATGAGAAGCGATAAGGCGCACGAATCCTTATTTCGGCTCCGATAGCTTCCAGCCTTCGGCAGCAACTCGAATGCCTGCTCCATCGTTCCTGCCAAAGAGTTCGCCTTGGACCGCCGCAGCCGTACTAGGCCTCCCAATTCCCTAATCAGCTCAATCCTTAGGGCCAAGTGCTATCGAGAGGAGTTGCCCACAGCAAGCACTAGGTGCCCAAAGGCCCGTAGAGGATGCCTTTTGACCTCTCCTGCAGCAACAAGCCCACCTCGAAGACATAAGTCAAGACGACTGTCTCCAAACGATAACACCCATCCAAGCTGAACTCGAAGGCCATGACAATTGATCGGTTGGTTGAGCTTTTCTGACACCTACAGCCATAATTAGGACAGGAGCTGTCAGCAAGGCAGTCAGACCAACCGATACCCAATGCAGGGAATCAACTCCTCGGTTGCCCATTGGGTGAAAGATTTCGATACCTGACCTAGTCAGGCTTCAGCCGCAGATGCGCTGAGGCAGATAGCTTCGGCTTCGATCTGAACTCCGAAAGGCGCGCGATAACTCCGAATAGCACACTTCTAGTACCCTGCTCGGGGTCTTGAAGATTCTCCTGTTTTGCTCTAGTCAGCAAACCAGCGGCGATCACTGAGGATACTCGTCGCACTATCCTCGCCTATCGCAGATAAGTCTGCACTCTAGGCCGCTAAAGATCCAAAAGGCTTGATTCCCAGTGGTTCAGCCGCTGCAGACGTAAGGCGAACCATGGCCATGCGAACCGCCTCGTTCGGAGGGCTAAGCCGATCGACGCTCTCCATCTACGCGTTGACACCAGCTTGAAGTCAATCTGCCATCCAGTTTCACTTCAAGAGTTTACGAGTGTCCCTTGCAGCAAAAAGTGGCAGTACAGACACGTAGTGGCCCGTGAAAGCCCAAACTGATCACTAAGAGCAGTGACTTTGTTTGGTTCTCCAAAAGCAGTGCAAGCCCTAGGATCTACTGTTAGGTCGAGCCGTTACAGACGCCTCGTTCCAGAAAGGCCAATCACCGTCTCAAGCGCAACCGTCTTACGATGCTTGAGCAAGCTTTCTTCTCTGGCGGCGAATTCTCCTAATGCCCCTGCGCTCTTCTTCGTCTTTGCCGCCCCATATGCCGTATTCTTGGTTGGTGCGTAATGCGAACTCAAGGCAAAGCTCACCTACTTGGCAGCCCGTACAGAATGCCTTAGCCTCATTGATCTGTATTTCGGCATCACCGGTAACGCCGACTGGGAAAAAGAGTGAAGGGTCGATGTCCTTGCACTTTGCACCTTCTCGCCAATTCTGGTAGTTCCAGGTTCCGAGCTTCGTTGACTCCATCTACTTAGTGTCCTCCGCTTATGGCTAATACCCAAGCGACATTCCGACCCCGCATAGCGACCCCCCCAGGTCGACTTGCCCAACTCTCCTACCTATGAAAGCAGGACCGCCCCACCGATCCTGCCAAGATCATGTCCCCTTAGCCTTCCCCAAAACTATAGGAACCTAAATGGCCCCAACAAGAACATGCGTTAACTTGTATTAAAGCAAGTTTCATACAAGTTAACTGCCGAATTTTGTTCAGCATAGTTTAGCGGTAATATTAAATTCCCTGATTCGCCGGATTAGAGACACATAAACTGCACCCGCCAACTTGAATCCGTTCCGTCTCACTCGAGATACTTTATTCCAAATATTATAAATACTTCGACTTGCAATAGCGGTGGGTTTATCACTAGTTTCCAGAATCAGGGCATACTTTAAAGAACTGCCTCGTCGTAGACTCGGAAGTTTATTTCTCTTACGAAATCTGAATTCTAGATTTTGGCGTGTCGCGCTGGCTTGCAGCTAGATAGGTAGCTTCGATGGCCACTGCGCTTAGGAACTGACTAGAGACTGAATGTCCAGTTCGCTTGAGTACAAGGAATCTGCTCTGGGGCATAAGCGAATGCAGGACATACGACGATGAAAGCGGGACAACTCGATCCGAGTCGCCATGGATTATTGAGATCGGAAGTCTGATCGAACCGACCAAGTGCTCCAAATCACCGAGTTCAGACCTCATTCTCACCTGCTCGGCCCAGAAGCTCTTAGTAGCAGTCCCACCCCAACTGCGATACCCGCTCCAGATAACCTGGGCCGCCCGAATCAGCATTGACGAAAGCGCTTGTCCCAGGCCCACTGAGGCTAATACTGAGTCGAACAATCCCAAAGAACCCACCAATGCGGCAGGCGCGAGGAGCAAGGCACCGACGTACTCCGTCGGGTCAAGTGCACTCGCGGCCAAAGCAACTGCGCCTCCGTAGGAATGGCCAATCAGAATCTTCTTTCCCTCTACTCCCTTTACCGCTTGATTCAGAAACTCAGCATTAGAGAAGATTCCGGTCGGAGACAGCGCGGAGACGCCCCATCCAGGCCGATCATACCCATAGGACCTTATCCACTTCGGTAAACGTGAGGCCAATGGAGCAAGGTCGTCTATGGAACCCGGCTGTCCGTGCACAAATACACAGCTAAATTCGGACGAAGTCTCGTTGCACGAATAAGGCACAAGACTTTCATGCGCCTTCAGCGTCTTCTCCCTCTACTGGTCCCAGCCCGCCAAGTTCACTCATAGCATGTCTCCCCAGCACATATACGGAACTGAGGGAACCTATAATTGCAACGAATCCGAGCAAGCCCATTAGCCCTGAAGCCCATAGCCTCTCCCCTAGCAAGATTCGAGCAAACACAAAGGACACTATCGGCTCTCCGATTGAGATGATCGGTAGAACTACCTGGAGTTCGCCAAGCTGAAAGGCACTTTGGGTAATAAGGAGTGCCTCAAGACCAAGTGCAATAAGAACCAAGGTGTTAGGGGCAAAGGCTCCCTTGAATAGGCCCAGAGCGACTACCCTCAAACCAAGTATCCTCTCCAGAACGCTGGCCAGCCCGACAAGAACCGAGGCGACTACCGAAAGCGACATCGCCCGATAGTGACGCGATGCTCCCTTCAGTAGGAAATGCGGAATAACGGCCACCATTCCGACAAATACGGCAACAACGAGCACAATCGACATCCGATAGCTATCTTTCATCTGAGTTGGCTGAAGGAGAATGTAGATACCAACCCCAAATCCTGCGGCCAGAGAAAGCCATGAGCTGCGCGAGCTGGGCTTATTGAAGCCAAAATATGGAGCGCAGGCGATTGAAACCACCAGACCCAGTGAAAGAATTGCCTGCACTATTGCAACTTTTCCAAAAGCTAAGGCCAAAATTTGAAAAGCTATTGCAACGACATCCAAAGCAATTCCGCCCAGCCATCCACCATGCTTGAACAGGGAGAATAGTAGGCCTGGCCTCATATTCAGAGCGTCAGACCTGTCTTTAGTCGCGGCGAGCTGAAGCAGCGACGCGAATGCAAAGGCGATAGCAGATGCAATTGACAAGACATAAACCATCTTCAGCCATATAGGCTAGCTGCGATGTCTAAGAGAGTGCTAGTCGTGTCTGCGCGTATGGGTGCAGGTCACCATGGGGCTGCCAATGAGATAATCAGTCGAATGGAGCAGAGGGGATGGGAAACCAGACTCGTTGATTTCTTAGATGCTTCCCCAATAGCTGGCAGGTTCCTTGAGCGCACCTACCATTTTCAAATTGAATCCGCTCCGTGGAGCTATGACCTGATCTACTGGCTATGGTCTCGAGTCAAAATTCTGGCACCCATGGCTACGTTCTTTCTTGGCGTTCTGTTTGAAAAGCGGCTAAAAAGATGGGCGAAGGAATTCGATTCCGATCTCGTCATCACGACCTATCCTTTTGCTTCAGTTGTCCTTGGACGTGCTCGCTCCCGCAGGTTGCGAACCCTCAAGATTCCGGTCGTTACATACTTAACTGACTTTGCAGTGCATCCACTTTGGGTCCACAAGGGCGTCGATGCACACCTCTGTGTTGCTGAGGTCTCTTCCGAACAGGTCGAAACTCTACTTGGCAAAAAAGCTGACGTTATAGGGCCGGTGGTTGCTTCGAATTTTCAAAGGTCGAGCGACCCTGATCCAATCCGTGAAAGCCTCGGACTACCTTCCGACAAGTTGATAGTTCTCGTGGTGGCCGGATCCTGGGGAGTCGGCTCGCTAGAGCAGACTGTAGAGGAACTTTCAGAAATCGAAGATGTTCACCCCGTGGTCGTCTGTGGCAGAAACACCGAACTCGCAGAGAGGCTTCAGAGAAACGGGGTCGGTACCATCTTCGGTTGGACGACTCGAATGCCCGAACTAATGTCTGCCTCGGACGTAGTCATCCAGAATGCTGGTGGTCTCAGTGCGATGGAGGCCTTTCAATCTGGGGTGCCTGTTGTCAGCTACCGCCCGATAGCGGGTCATGGTAGATACAACATATTTCATATGGAGCGCGCTGGCGTAACGATCTGGGCGAAGAGCAAAGAAGAACTCTCCAACGCCATAAAGTCCGCCGCCACCGGACACGAGCTACTCGCCAGGCGGGCCACCAACCTTTTCACTGACCGATTGATCCCGGTCGTTGAAGACGTCATGGTTCGCGCTTCGAGGCAGCATTATGGGCTGTTTCGAAAAAGTGACCTGGTAACCATACCTAGAAAACTTGCGTCATTAGGAGCAGCGGCGCTTGCGGCCTTCTTTGCATTCAATTTCGCCGCCAATGCACTGAGTTCGGATGGGCTAAATGTTGATAGGGCTTCACAAGTCGGCAAGTTTGCCTACGTAGTACTAAAGCCAGGGGCTTCAAACATCTCTGACCCACAACTTTTGAAATACCTCCTTCAAACCGAAACGGCCGTAGTGGTACCAGGGCAGCTAGCGCTAGCAAATGCCCCGGCAGTTCGCCAAATCGCTCGAGATGGGATCGACATCTTAAATGGGGGTTGGGAGAGTAACTCCGCACTGCATCTCTTCATGCCTTCGAACGCAGTCGCTACTTCTGAACAAACTTTGGACACAATTACCGGATTATCGGTCTCGATTTATGTTCCACAGGAGCAAGTCAATTCGGTGGATTTAGCATGGGTTTCACTTCACCACCAGACCCTCGTCCACGCGCTGTTCATCAACAAGATTCCGTCAAATTACAAGTTCAAGTCGGGCAGCGTCTATGAGATCAATGGGACAGGAATGACACCCGCAGAGGTAATCGTCAGGTTGAAGTTGCTCCAGTCAAGGCTTTCTCAGCAAGGTTTTATTCAAGCAGCGGCTTCCACGATCGATTGAAGCGAATTATTGTGCATGAACCCACTAAGCCCACGACGCTGTTCAACTCGGTCCTGAAATACTCGGCAGGTATCGGGCTTATCGAGGTCGGCTATCGCTCTTTCCCTGCGCTTAGTTCTCTGCCGCAGCTAAGGAGAACAATGTGGTCCTACTTCCTAGGAACCGGGTCCTCTTCTTCAATAGCCCTTACCTTCGACGACGGACCGGACCCGAAGTCTACTCCCTTGTTCATCGAAGAGTTGGATCGTCTCGACGTCAAGGCCACCTTTTTCGTACTTGGAGAGATGGCGGAACGGTACCCATATTCACTCCGCGAACTTGTAGCCGCAGGGCACGAAGTCGCTCTGCATGGCAACTGGCATCGAAACCACCTCTTTCGCAGTGCGAGAAGCATTCGTTACGACATGGAAAGGTCCTACGCCACGGTCTCTGAGCTCGCTTCAGCTGCACCGATCTTCTTTCGCCCACCATATGGGGTAATCACTCGACCCACCCTCGCAACCGCCGCCCAGCTTGGGCTTCGAACCGTCCTGTGGGGAACCTGGGGGCGAGATTGGCGCAAACTAGCAACACCTTCCAGCGTTATGAAAGATCTCAAATCCAACCTCGCACCGGGATGCACGGTCTTGCTGCATGACTCAGATTGCACCAGCTACCCTGGCTCCTTTAGGGCAACCCTTGGAGCGCTACCGGACCTCGCCGAACTATGTGTTCAGAACGGCCTTAAGCTAGGCCCACTAACGGACCATGGGTTCTAGTTCGGCAGAGCTAACTCTCGCCGGGTTCGAAGGTCCCACTACCACCACCTCGCTCGGAATCGATGCCCAAACTCCCCAGGAGGCTAGACCTTTTCGTCTCTTCTCGCCAACGCCAAAGATTCCGTGACACTACCTGCAGTGCACTCGCAATTGGAATTCCGATCAGTGCTCCAGTAATGCCCGCAAGCTGGGCACCTACTAGCACAGCCAAAAGTATCCATAGAGGGTTAAGTCTGACTGTTTTGGCCATGATGAGAGGATTCAACAGATGATTCTCGATCTGCTGATATATCACAAAGACAGCCAGTGAAACGAGACCAGCTATTGGCGAATGCAAAAAGGCGACGATTACGGTTGGAATTCCTGCCAACAAACCACCCACAAGTGGCACAAGATCCACTAATGCGACCCAAACCGCAAGGACTACTGCGAATGGTACCCCTAATAGCGCCAGAGTTGCGCCAATCACGATGCCAGCAATCAGCGAAGTAAGGACATTGCCAGCTACATACCCAGCCACCGCTCTGGTGGTTTCATCGAGCATCAAAGAGACCCGCCTCGACACGCCTTGGGACATCTGTCCTAGCACTGCCTTGATCAACTCCGGCGCCTCGAGTGCCACAAATATTGCCAAGACGAAGATCGTCGCCAGGGAAGCGATAGTAGAAACGAAACCCTTGGCGGCAAGATATGCCGGTTTGGCGGCGCTCCCGGCAAAACTTGCCAGCCTAGATATAGAGGTATTTATATACTTCGTGAGACCCAGTCGATGGATGAGATCGCTCAACTGCCCTTTTTTGGACTGCGCTTGAGATACGAGCTTCGGAAGTTCGTTGATTAGCTTCGCTCCAGCGCTATACAAAGGTTGGCTCAGCACGAAGATTAGAAGTGCCACCAAAGCAAGCATCGTTACAAAGACGACAGGTACAGCCATGTTCCTCCGCATCCCAAGACGCTTCAGGGCCTTCACTGCTGGCTCAGCAATTACAGCCAATACGACTGCAACCACTACCTCGATACCAAGGTGGCGCAGATTCCATGCCACGACGACTAATAGCAGAGTTATGGCGGTAAGGCCTTCGATCACTAAGAGCCGCTTAACAAAGCCCCATTGGTTATTCTTCTGCGAACTATCTTGCAATACGGATCACCAGACCAATTTAGAAGACGCCGGACTATTGTGTCCGCTTAAGCTGACTCTCAGAATAGAAAAGATCCCGCTAACGCTAGATTTTTCTGAGGTTAAGGTTAGTCTTTGAGCGAGAAGTGATGCAGGATCAGCAATTGGACAAGATACGCGGGGAAAGTGTAAAGGCAACTCGATCTAGCCTTTTCAAATTGCTCAGGCGATTTGGCCTATTTGGCATCCGCGGTGCAGTTGTCTTTTTCATCATCGAGTACTTGGTTGTCCCAAATATCGCTGGTCCAAGAAAAACCTTAAACCTGCTCGGAGGTGCCAACTACGCGCTGGTGGCAGCATCGGTAGGTCTCGAGATATTCGCCCTTATTGCCTATGCGCGGCTAACTCATTCTGTACTCCCGAGACCAGCTCCAGGAGTCTGGAGGCTATTCCGAATCGATCTTTCATCTCTCGCAGTATCGCACGTTCTTCCCGGAGGGGCGGCTTCTGGGACAGGAATTTCGTTGAGACTCATGACAAGCTCCGGCGTTTCTGCGACAGACGCTGGCTTCGCTATTGCCATCCAAGGCATAGGGTCGGCGATCATCCTCAATTTGATTCTCTGGCTGGCACTAATTATTTCCATTCCACTAAACGGTTTCGATCCCATTTATGCCGTGGTTGCCCTCCTCGGAATCGTGCTGATCGGCGCTTTCGCACTGCTGCTCGTACTTTTCACCAAGAACCAGCCTCGTGCCCTCGCTGTAGTTAGCAAAATAGCACGCCGCGTACCATACCTCAAACCGGGTTCGGCCGAGGATATTTTTGTTCGGATAGGTGAACGGATCAAAGAGCTTTGGCAAAATCCGGAACTCCTAAAACGTGCCTTGCTATGGGCATCGATCAACTGGCTAGCCGATGCGGGATCCCTTTGGATTATGGTCTTGGCGTTTGGTCGAGCAGTGGATCCTATTTCGCTGCTCGTTGCTTACGGTTTAGCCAACGTTCTGGCTGTTATTCCAATTACTCCTGGTGGCCTCGGGGTTATCGAGCCAGCGCTAATTAAGCTCTTGGGAGGCTTCGGAGTTCCGAGAGGTATAGCGATCCTGTCGGTAATTAGCTATCGCCTATTTAACTTTTGGATCCCTATCCCGGCCGGTGCAGCGGCCTATGTGAGTTTGAAGGTTAAGGGACCTCAGCCGCAGCCAATCGAGACGATGGAGCTAGACGTCATAGACCCACGAATACTTCCCAAACCAAAACCCATCGACCCCTTTGATGACTAACCCCTGTAGCTACGATGTCGAACAAAATAGCGCAAAGTTTCTAGCTGGCGTCAAGCGTTAAGAAAGACTTCCGCCTGCATGTGTGTCAGTTCCTCAAAAAGCCCTTTTTTCTTCCTGAAGCCACTTATCTCCATAGAGATATCTTGGTTGGTGTTGGCAAGGACCGTCAAGGATCCTGCGGTGACTTCGACATTTAGCGACTCGATAACACTTGCGTGGGAGCGGTCTAGGGCATCAGCGATACGCAAGATTCCAGCAAGAACAAGTACCTTTGAGCGCTCCCTGACGCGAAGCCTTTGAAATGCTAAGTAATCAGTGGGCTTAGGAGTTCCCCGCTTGTGAAAGCGCACAACGGAGGAGATAATCGACTTCTCCAAGTCAGAGAAACCCTTAAGCGGGCTGGACTCGACGAGGTAGGCAGAGTGCTTATCATGATCCTCTTGCGCTATCCACTCACCGATGTCGTGCAGTATTGCGCTATAACCGAGAAGCTCAATATCAGAAGCATCTAGTTTTAACTTTTCCTTTAGGGAATCGGCTAAGGCAATTGAAAACTCTTGCACCTTGATGGCATGGCTGTTTAGACCATGAAACTTCTCCGCTAATGCCCGAACCGCTCCGTCACGAAGCTCATGAGCGTCAAAGGCAAACTCGAAGTCCTCTCTCGCCTCCAGAAGGTCCAAGATTATGCCCTCCCTAAGGGCCCAATCTGAGTATCTAAGGGTAGTCACTTTGGTGGCTGAAAGGATCTCGGCGAGTACGAGCCAGCCGATTGGCAAAAGATCGACCCTCTTTGGATCAACGCCAGGAATAGAAAGTCTCTTCTGCGCCCCAAGTGAAAGTAGCTTCTTCCCAATCCTTTGGAGGTCCCTAGCCTCAACGGGCTCGTCGCCGAACTGCTCGGCCTGGTCATTTGGGCCACTAGACAACTTAGCGATCCTCAAGAGCGCTCCAAAAGTCCCAGAGGAGACCACTATGGAACGGGGGTCAAAGTCGGCAATCCTGGAAATTGCGGGTTCCATAACCCTGTGAATATGACTCACCAGAGCCGACCTCTCCTTGGACGTTAGAGGGTCAGAGCTTACAAACTGCGACTTAAGTCGACCCACTCCTAAAGGCAGCGACGAAGTGAAGTAGCTCTGTCTCTGATCACCTATAATCAGCTCGAGACTCCCGCCACCTAGATCGCAGATCAGGGCAGGTACCGGTTCAAGACTCAAATGAGACCTCACCGCCTGATAGATCAGCTGGGCTTCACGAACACCTGAAATAACATGAGGATGGACTCCGGACACTTCTTCGATGGCCGCAAGCGCAACTTCAGAGTTTGAAGCATCCCGAAATGCGGAAGTAGCGAATGCTATGGTCTCCTCAGCTCCTGCTAGTTCGGCAATCTTAGAAAGCTCCGCCACGGTCTTGGCGGCTTTCTGAATGCTTGAGGTAGAAATGGAGTTCGAAAGCGCCACCTCCTCACCCAGACGAAGCATTCTTTTCTCCGATGCGACAATGTGGAAGCTTCTATCTGGCCGAGCAATGACCACCACAAGATGAAAGGAGTTGGAACCAAGATCTAGCGCCGCTATTATCGGCCCCTTGTTGTTTAAAAAATATGGCGTGGCACTCATCGAGAATTATGTCCTCTCGAATATTTCGAGATCCCTAAGCATCTGCGAAACCGCTATCTTCGCCGGTCTGTAGTCGACACTCGAGTCGAATGCCTCCGGAAGCTCCCGAAAGTTCACAGCTAGATCAAAAAACTCAGCCACGCTGCTAGCAAGGCTTATATCGAGCCCTACTGGAACGGCCCCAATAACACTTTTCAATAATCCACCAAAGAGCGCAACAATCTCCTCTGACGAGATCCTCGATGCGCGAGAATCCTCGATCGATTTAAGTACTTCGTGTAACTTTTCAGTCGACATGCGCAACCTTTGGACATACTCCTCGTCCCAAGTAACTACGTCGTCTCGGAACATCCTCTCCGAGCTATTGCGACTAGTTAGCCTTGATTCACTAATGGCGAGATGCTGCTTAAAAATACTCTCGGCAAGTTGGTCACCTTTAGCTATAAAATCACGACCGCTTGAAATAGCCAAAGACAGCTGGGTGTACTCTCGCAAGAGGGACTCAACTTCACTAAAATCCTTCGCCAAGGCGTATAGATAACACGCGGCCTCCCAAACAACACCCCTGAAACTGAAGGATTCCACTTCACCGGGCAACGCAACCAGCGAGCTGAGCATTATCGACGAGAGTAGCAATCCATTTCTCATCCAGAATTCTAAAGATGACAAATCAGGTCGATTCTGCTCGGCAAGTGTACTAAAAGGGGATCTTTCGGTAGCTCTTTCCAGCTTCGTCTTCATGCTTGCAACACCCCCAGCGGACTCAAAGCGGCCGGCTATCAAAGCAGCGATGTCGTCAAACTCTCTCTGGTGCACTTCGATCTCGACCTCACTGTAAAAAGATCCGTCTAGGAATTCGACAACATCCACATCTATTTCGATCGGTAACCTGGCACCATCCCCTGCGACTTTAAAGCTGGTTCTATCGGTTTTCAAGCTCACTGTAGGGATGAGTGAGTCCAACAAGTTCAAACGCTGCAGCACTTTACGAATAGGGCCTGGTATCTCAGCACGATCCCCCTCCACTTCAATCTCCTCTCGCTGGGTTGCACCAGCTGAGTTGAAGTTTCTTGGTATCTTCATCGTCCATACCCCGCGGGTGGGCTCGTCATTAACTGTCCGAAACCGTAGCCCGATACCAAGACGACCTAAGTCGAGATCTTTGGAATCGAAGTAGAGAGAAAGTTGCTCTCTTCTGGCTTCATCTACCTTAGACAAGCCGACGCCAATGTCGACTTGCAAAGGGTCTTTGATGGCAGATGAATCAATCTTGTATTCTCGTTCGATGGCCACTTCTACGCCCTCCCCATCAAGGTTCTCGACCTCTCGACCGCCAACTCCGACAGCTGTAGCTGAGCGCATTTCCCGTCCTTCGGCTCGAGCCGCTCCCAGTGGCCGTCTGCCTCAAGTTGCCAAGTCTGAACATCGTCAGACCAATCGAGGGTAAGTATTTCGACAATTCGTGCCTCAATCGCCGGATCGACGACAGGTACTAAAAGCTCAACCCTCCGATCAAGGTTACGCTGCATCAGATCAGCAGAGCCGAAAAAAAGCTGGCGTTTAGAACCGCCGACGCCTCCAAAGCAAAACACCCGGGAGTGCTCCAGGAATTGCCCCACTATCGATCGCACCGTTATGTTCTCACTCAGTCCAGGAATTCTGGGCTTTAGCGCACATACTCCCCGAACCAACAAGTCGACCTGGACACCGGCCATTGAGGCCGCGTAAAGCTCGTCGATAATGTCCGGGTCAACTAGTCCGTTTACCTTGAGTAAGATCCTTCCCTGTTCTCCAAGTTCGACCTGAGCACGGATCAGTTCGACAATCCGGCTACGCAATACACTCGGAGCAAGAATCAACCTTTCGTAGGATTGCCGCTTGGAATAACCGGTTAGGTAGTTGAAGACCTCATTTAGATCTGCACAGAGCTCCTGATCACCGCTGAGCATTCCAATATCTTCATATGTCCTAGCTGTCTTAGCGTTATAGTTTCCCGTGCCTATGTGGCAGTACCTTCTTAGCCCTTCCGGCTCTCGTCTCACCACCAAAATAGCCTTCATATGAGTCTTAAGCCCCACCAGGCCATAGACCACATGCACGCCAGCCTGTTCGAGCTTCTTTGCCCAACCGATATTTGCTTGCTCGTCAAAACGAGCCTTGAGTTCTACGAGAACCGCCACTTGCTTGTTATCTTCGGCGGCTTTAATCAATGATCCAATAATCGCCGAATCTCCAGACGTACGATAAAGCGTCTGCTTAATCGCCAAGACTTCAGGATCCCTGGCCGCCTCTTCCACAAACATCTCAACAGTTCCAGTAAATGTCTCGTAAGGGTGGTGTAAGAGAATGTCGTGTTCCTTAATCGCCGCAAAAATGTCTGGACGAGGCAGACCTTCAGACATCAGGGCGAAAGGAGTGACTAGCGGTGCTCTCATCTGTTTTAAATCTGGCCGGTCGCAGTCATAGATCGTCCACAACCCAGAGAAGTCCAGTAGAGACGTTGTCCTATACACGTCGTCTTCATGGATCTCTAATTCCCTTACCAGCAGGTCGACGACGTCATCACTGGCGTCTTCGGTAATCTCTAGCCTGACTGCCCGACCAAAGCGCCGTCGCCTCAGTTCGAGTTCAACCAGGGAAAGCAGATCATCAGCTTCCTCTTCCTCCAAGGTCAAGTCTGCATTTCGGGACACTCGAAAAACATAACTCTCCCCTATATCCATCTCAGGAAAAAGTGACGGCAAATGAGATGCTATGAGATCTTCCAGGGGAATGAATTCACCCTCTTTAACTTCGATCAGTCTTGGTAAAAGAGGGGGGATCTTGATCCGGGCGATGTGGTCTCCCTCGGAGTCCGGATCCCGCACCACGACGGCAAGGTTTAATGAGAGGTTGGAGATGTAAGGGAAGGGGTGTGAAGGGTCCACTGCCAATGGGGTCAGAACTGGAAATACATCATTTAAAAAGACACCGGACATCACCAGCCTCTCCTCGGAACTAAGTTGGCTCCATGAGACTAGGTGTAGATCAACCTTCGGTAGATCTGCCCGAAGGAGCTGATCATAGATACGGTCAGCCCGCTCTAGTATTTTAACTAACAGCTTGCGTATCGCCTTTAACTGCTCCCGAGGTGTAAGACCATCGGTAGACAACACTCCCAAGTTAGCCGCCAATTGATCTTTCAGACCGGCGACTCTGACTTGAAAAAATTCGTCGAGTCCATTTCCGAAAATCGCCAGAAACTTGATCCGCTCCAGAAGGGGCAACCTTGAATCGTCGGCCAAGTCGAGAACCCTCTCGCCAAAACTTAGCCACGAGAGCTCGCGATTATAAAACCTTGCTGTGCCGAAAGATCCTATCTGGGCTCTGCCTATTGAACTCATAGATAGTAACCTACCTAGGTAGTGCAGAGCATCAGAGCAAATCAACGACACAAAGCGGCAAAGAGTTGGCAATTTCAGTTTAAAGACAATGTCTTCGTCCCCACCTTGAGGAACAGGAGGCGCCGTAGTGAACTGGGCATGATTATTCTCGCTGACCTTATTGCGGCGCTTATTTGGCTGCTAGCCAAGGTAGGGCTCAATTCGGCGATGCCCACTCACGTTCCGCTGAGCGCTATCTGGCTTTTAGTCCTCCCGCTTCTTTGCCACCTGGCACTGCACGTCTTTGCACCTAACGCTGACCCTACCGCCCTTCCGATCGTAAGTTTCTTGAATGCATTTGGATACGTTCTTATCCAGCGTCTTGATCCCGCTGAGGCGACTTTGCAGTCGCTTTGGAGCGCTGTTGGCGTTCTCGGATTTGTCCTCACGCTTGTTTTCATACCTAGAATTGAGCTTCTCGACAAATATCGATACCTACTCATGCTCGGCGGTGTCGCACTACTTCTCTTGCCACTTGCTCCGGTCATTGGTGAGAACATCAACGGTGCAAGGCTCTGGATTCACCTTGGGCAACTAAGTTTCCAACCCATCGAAGCCGCAAAGATCATGCTCGCCATCTTCTTTGCATCGTACATGACCGAGAAGCGTGAAGTTCTCAGCAATTTCTCGCCATTTCATATCAGAAAAGCATCTGGTGCTTTGCGCGCTGGTGGACCGATATTGGTTGCCTGGGCGATCTCTCTTCTGATTATGACAGCTGAAAGGGATGTGGGCTTCTCACTGCTGATCTTCTTGGTCTTTATATTCGCTCTTTGGATCGCTACCTCAAATGGCTGGTATTTGATATTTGGGGGTGTCCTATTTAGTGTGGGAGCCTTCGTCGCTTCAAAGCTATTCTCCCAAGTGAGCGAGCGGATTACCATCTGGTTAGATCCTTGGAAGTATTCACTTACCATTGGATATCAACTGGTGCAAGCACAGTACGCTTTTGGTTCAGGAGGAATCTCCGGGACGGGTCTCGGTCACGGTCACCCGGGCCTAATACCGGTGGTCACTTCCGACTTCATTTTTGCAGCCATAGGCGAAGAAATGGGTCTTTTGGGTACTACCGCAGTACTATTTCTTTTCATTCTTTTAGTGGGGTTCGGCCTGAAGGCGGCTCGACGAGCAGATACGCAGTTCGCTTCGCTGTGCGCCGCAGTACTTGCACTGACACTTGGTCTACAGGCTTTTTTCATAATGGCAGGGGTTACTAGATTGCTACCTTTGACCGGCGTCACACTCCCCTTCGTCGCATACGGCGGCTCCAGTTTGGTTGCAAACTATGTGCTCATAGCGCTACTTCTCCGGATCTCCGACCAGTCCAATAGGCGATCATCGCCCTACGTGGCGCCGCGAGCCAAGATCAAGACCGGCTAGGGAAGAAGCAGCCGATCGACAAGTATTGCCGCCTTTGGACTCTGAGTTAAGGCGAGGAGCACTGCGTCAGATGGCCTGGCCGGAAAGCTTTTGAGCCCAGCGCTAGGCGAGTTTAATGTGACCTCGGCCAAGAAGGTCCCTCCCGACCTTCCAACAATAGCTACGAACTCGATTACAAGTCCGTATGCCTTCAGGATCTCGCAAGTGAGGGTGTTTGCTAGAGGACGAGGAGGGGTAATTCCTCGCAACACCGCCGCTAGCGCAGAGGCTTGCTCCAAGGAGATCGGAATGTCAATTTGCTGAGAGTTGTCGTCAGTTAGCCGCAAGCGCATCCGGGCATGTGTTTCGGGTAGGGCAACTCCCACGTCTTCGACCTCAGCAGGTCTAAGCCTTTCTATCTTTGACACCGAATCTAACTCAACTTCCCGAAATGGCACATTCAGAAGTGCTTCGTTAAATACGGGAACCGGCTCTGTCTCCACCCCGGATAGCTCAGACAGCCGATCGGATCCCCCGTCCGATGCACCTCCGCCTGACTCACCTTCGTCGTGACCAGCATCGGTAGATTCCTCAACGATGCCAACTGGTCTAGGCTCGGCATCTAACTCGTCATCGACGGCCTTATATGCACTAGTATCGCTCGGCACGGCTTCTCCTCATTCCGACATTGAGCACGAAACCCATGCAAATTGAAAAGGCAACGGTAGCAGATCCTCCATAGCTCATGAACGGAAGCGGTATGCCGGTAATAGGCATTATGCCCATTGTCATGCCTGCATTCTGAAACACCGAATACACGACCAAAGCAAAAATGCCTCCGCAAAGCAATCTTCCTAGCAGGTCGCGTGCCGACTTCATCGCTGACCAGATTCTAAAAGATAGGAAACCGTAGGCAATTAGCAGGCCCCCAGCGCCGATGAAGCCAAGCTGCTCACCGACTGCGGTGAAGATAAAGTCAGTCTGTTGCTCGGGTACATAAGCGAGGTTTGTTTGAGGACCGTTGAATAGACCTTTGCCAAACAAAGAGCCAGACCCAATGGCTATCTTCGACTCGGTCAAATTGTAGCCAGTGGTGAGGGCGTTTTTGTTTGGGTTCAAGAAAGCGGTCAACCGGAGGACCTGGTAGTGCTTAAGTATCCCAAAATGAACCACAAAAAAGATCGCTATAGCTCCGCCAACTCCGAGTAGCAGCAGATAACGCAGGGGAACACCAGCTACCACCAGCATTCCGGCCAGCACTATCCCCATAATTAAGGCGGTACCAATGTCCGGCTGCTTGATAACCAAACCCATCGGTATCAGTGCCATAATCAAAACCATCACCAAACTTTTCAAGCTGCTTTCGCCTTGATGTGTCTCGAAGAAGTAAGCCACCGCCATGATCATCCCGAGTGCGGCAAACTCGGAAGGCTGGAGTTGGAAAGGTCCTAGCTGGTACCACCTCTGAGATCCAAGTGCACTCTTGCCTACCCCAGTTAGCACTCCCAGCAATGCAATGAAAATACCACCGTAAGCTATGTAAGACAGGTTGGCTAGCTTGGAATAATCGATCAGCGAGACCACTATCATGACGACGAGGCCAATCGCTACAAATATCGCCTGTCTCTGCAAGTAATACTGTGGGCTTAGACCGGCCACCGCTAGCTTGTCCTTCGTAGCCGAATAGACCATGATTATCCCCATAGTGGCTATGCCGAGCACTACGACGACCAGAGAGTAGTCAAACCTCAGTATCGTCTCCTTGAACGCCTTGACTCTGGGGTCTTGCATTGTAAATGTCAAACTGCGAACACCTCTGTTGTCTCGCTAGAGGGCGAATCTAAGGACCTTAATCCCTTAGTACAAACTAGAAGCTGCTGAGAGCGGTTACACCCATAACGATACTCAGCAGGAGAATCTAGCCTAGGGAATATATAGATTCGAGCGACTCGCACCAACTCAATCAACTCCGGGCGGAGCTTGCCAGAGTGGACTTGAACAATGGGAGCGAAATCTCCGTCTGTAAGTGCGACCTCCTGCAACCAAAGCGGGTCACACGCTCAAGGTATGCTAGAGCCGCTCGGACTCCTGTGGACCTAAGGCGCAGCGACCATCCGCGCGGTACTGCCGATGCAGTACCCTAGATTGTGGTTTTAGCTCTCGTCGAGATGCCGTGGGAGCAATAAAATTACTCCAAAAGGCGCTTCCTGGGGACTACGCCACCAAGAAGTCCGAATACAAAAGTCCAATCCACGAGTCTCCGGATGCTCGAGCGCTGGTCCCCCGACCAACGAGAGGTACGCCGCAAGGTATGGTGCAGAAAAGCCAGAGTCACAAATGCTACCCAGAACCAGGTCCTACCTGCAACAACTCAGATTAGCAAGACGACACAAGCGAACTCATCTGGCAGTTTCGATTCGTTGCTACCATGCCAGTGGTCGTGGTGGCGTGACAGGAGCGGCTCAAGCTAACCTCAATCAAACGCTGATACCATAAGCCCCCCTCCGTAAGTGCTGGGGGGGGTTCACATTCGCAAGTTACGGCAACATTTCCGACGTGCTCTAATAACTTTCCAAGTTAGAACCTAAAAAGCTCTAAGATCAAACTACATTATGAGTGTGCGATGCGGACTTTTTCGGATTAAGCCGCAGGGATTTAGGAGAGTTTCCAGATGAGCCTGTTCCGTAGGATGTCTCAGGTGTTTCAACAGAAGGCAAATACCGCCCTCAATAAGGTTGAAAATCCAACAGAGGCCCTTGACCTCTCCTATGAAAAGATGTTAGAGAACCTTCAGCAGGTGCGCAGGAGCATCGCTGACGTCCTGACCTCGCAGAAGAGGCTCGAAGCTCAGCGAGCTCAACTTCAGGCTCAATACGACAAACTTCAAGGCCAAGCTAGACAAGCACTCCAGCAAGGTCAGGACGATTTAGCGAGAACGGCCCTCGGGCGAGCGCAAAGCCTCGAAGGCCAAGTAACGGCGCTTGACCCACAAATTGAGCAACTCAAAGGGCAAGAGCAAGCTCTAGAGGCAACCGCCCAGAAGCTCTCTTCAAAACTAGAGCTCTTCCGTTCACAGCGCGAGACCATGAAAGCCCAGTACACTGCGGCGAAAGCTTCAACTCAGGCGATGGAAAATCTTACTGGCCTATCTGAGCACATGACAGACGTTACGCTGATGATGGACCGAGCTCAAGAAAAGATCACGCAGGCTCAAGCGAGATCAGCAGCAGTCGGAGAATTGGCGGACAGTGGGGTCCTGGATCAAATTGCTATAGGCGGACCCAAAGACGACATAGAAGCAGCTCTAAGAGCGAATTCGGCCGATGGAAACGTTAACCTCCAGTTGGAGCAGATGAAGGCAGAGTTGGGTATTACGCAACCTTCAACCTCCCCGCGGGGTAAAGCCACACTTGAGCAGGGTAAAGTTGACCAGCCGAT
Organism: Acidimicrobiaceae bacterium; assembly: GCA_013044475.1. GTDB lineage: Bacteria > Actinomycetota > Acidimicrobiia > Acidimicrobiales > Acidimicrobiaceae > JABEUN01. Next base: position 22,899 of record JABEUM010000139.1, read on the forward strand.
CGGTGAGGTGGGGGCTGCTTCCCCAGCAGCTACCGATGACAGCCTGGTCGTACGAATCGCTGGGGTAACTCGTTATAGAGTTCCTTCATCCATTAAGCCAGCGCTTGAAGGTCTTGACGTTGCCATGGAGACTGCAATAAATTCCGGCGATGAGGCTAGCTTTGCGAAGTGTGCTGACAGCCTTCAAAAACTGCTCGCCAAGTCTGGGACCGAGCTTCAAGATACCGACCTCACTCCGTCTGACCTAGTAGTTCCTGCACCCGACATGACTATTGCCGAGGCCAAATCGCTGCTGGGCAAGGAGTAACGGCAGCTAAGGCTCTCTTGGTACTCTTAGCTGATTGAGGATCGCTATTTTGATCAAGGCCGATTCAGCAGTGTGCGCCGATATTCACCTGCACATCTTTTCGAGGTCTCCAGAACTGCACACCTTATAGTAGTCCCTACTAGGTTTGTGCAGGTGGAGACGGTACTTACCATTGATCGGTTGCGGGTGAGCAGGGGCGGAAGTCTCGTGCTAAACAACGTGACCGCCGAAGTTGCAAGTGGAAGAGTGGCCGGACTCTTGGGAGCAAGTGGATCAGGCAAATCCACGCTAATGCGCTCGATCGTAGGTGTCCAGCGGATCGATTCAGGGAAAATCACGGTTCTAAACCTTCCAGCGGGAGCCAAGGAGTTGAGGAGGAAAGTCGGATATGTCTCTCAATCGCCCGCCGTCTACCTCGACCTAACCGTCATTGAAAACCTAAACTACTTCAGTTCGATTTTTGCCCTACACGACACACGCGTAGAAGAGGTGCTGGAGAGAGTCTCCCTGTCAGGCGCTAGGAAGCAACTCGCGTCGAGCCTATCGGGAGGGCAGCGAGCTCGGCTGTCCTTGGCCCTTGCACTGCTTCCATCTCCCGCGATTCTTGTGCTAGACGAGCCAACAGTGGGCCTGGATCCACTGTTGCGCGAGGAACTCTGGGACCACTTTCACGAGTTAGCAAGTCAAGGGTGCACTCTCTTAGTTTCAAGTCATGTAATGGACGAAGCGGAACGTTGCGATGATTTAGTACTGCTTAGAGATGGACAAGTAATCTTCCACTCCTCACCAGCAAACCTCAAGGCATCAACGGAGGCAGACAATTTAGATTCGGCATTCCTCACTTTAGCCAAGCGGGCTAAAAATGAGTTCTAGACGAATCTTCGCTACTGCTAAACGACTGCTGGAACAGTTGAGGCACGATCCGCGAACAGTTCTACTGCTATTAGCCGTCCCACTTGTGCTCATGATTCTCCTTCGGTATCTCTTTGGCTCGCAACTGGTCGAGTTCAACCAGTTGGCCCCGATGCTTATAGCGTTGTTCCCTTTTACCATCATGTTCGTGGTGACATCAATAGCGATGCTAAGGGAGCGCATGACCGGAACCCTTGAGCGACTCCTGACTTCGCCTATTTCGAAACTTGAGATACTTCTTGGTTATGGGCTGGGTTTTGGCATCTTGGCGGTTTTACAGGTCGCACTCGTGCTCCTGCTCACCTTCGGACCGCTGGACATGAGGATCAGTGGAAGCATTTCGATGCTCTTAGTATTTTCGGTACTAGATGCCCTAATGGGTACTGCGCTCGGATTACTCCTAAGCGCGTTTGCAAATTCCGAATTTCAGGCGGTGCAGTTCTTGCCTGCCTTCATATTTCCCCAGATGCTGCTGTCTGGAATTTTTATTCCGCGCGATCAGATGCCTCAAGCACTTAGGTACCTTTCGGACTTGCTTCCGTTGTCGTATGCTATCGACGGTGCGTCGCGAACATCTTTGACCAAGATTTGGACTCTCGCTTCAAGTATTGACTTATCGGTTGTTGTCATAGCAATTCCGCTAGCACTTGCGCTTGGCGCGCTGACCCTCAAACGGCAAACCAACTAAACAGACACTTTGCTGTCTCAACAAACTCATAACTATCGAAAATACCTTCCGTAAGTGAACCACAACTAAACTTGTCCATGCGGAAAAGGATATATTGGGCAGAAGCGAACAAGAACCAGAAGGTCTAGCCACCCGTGAGCTTATAAGAGTAGCTTCGGGTCTGAAGCATGGTTACCGTAAGGTTTGGATTCGAGGCGAGTGCACTTACAGAGGCGCAGTTTCCGCGAAATTCAACCCTCGAGATCTTTCCCGATGGACTATGGGAAATAACCAATGCCTCACATACTTGAACCCTTGCCGTCTGAGTGGGTGTCGCAACCACCGTTGGAATCGCCGTGGCGTGCTGAGAGCCATTTCCGCTAGAGTACCTCACGGGAGTCGCAGTCGAGTTACTAGACGTTCCGCTCTGCCAAAGCAAGACCAGCACCAACCCGATACCGAGAATCGTGGCGTCAATTAAGGCGGCTATTATCCCTACTCGATCCGACTTCGAAAATAGCCCGTCTGATTCATCGTAAAGATACGATTCATGTTCGCTCGTACCGTCCGCTATAGTCAAAGCAACCACACCCAATCAAAAAAATACTCTACGCCGACCGCAACTATCCCACCAGGAGATCCGTCTTAGCAAAAAAAGGATTTGGGGAAATGCGAAGGCGGCCTTTCGAAGCTGTTTCAACTTCTACCTGGTAGGAACGTATGAGCTCGAGCCAATATTTCTAAATAAGCTTCCAAGTTTCGCAATCCGCTGTCCGAGTCCCCTTCTGCAGTGGTTCGGTTGCGGAGTCAAGGTCCAATCAAGTGCGATTCAGCTTTCGGCACAAATGCAGATTGCTGATGGCGAGTACTTCACCAGACACCCTTAATTTTTCTGCGGCAAGCGGCTTGCAGGAAGGGATCGTGTACCCCAGCCAACTCGCCTTTTGAACCGATCCGCCGACTAAGAGAACGAACATATTTACCACATCCACTTGGTATTTCAGCAAATATACAGCTATTCGGACACCCGGCTGGTGACCTAGTTCCCTAGGCGAAATAACCCTTGCAAATGGATTATGTACTTAGGCAAAAGAGGTTAGACGAGCAAAGCAACTTATCGATAAACAGTTACAGCGGAGGGTAGAAAATGAGCACCGTGGTTATTATTGGAGCAGGAACCGCTGGGACCCTCGTTGCAAACCGACTAGCCAAACAGCTCTCTCCAAACGACACGATTATCGCAATCGATCAGGACAATAGTCACCTATACCAGCCCGGGCTACTATTTGTCCCATTCGGAAAAGCAAAGCCCTCGAAGTTGACACGGCCGAGGGCGGGGCAACTGTCAAAACAAGTGACCTACATCCAGGGATCAGTTGCAAATATCGATACGAAGGATAATACGGTTGTTCTAAAGGATCGCCCTCCAATTCGCTACGATGTCGCGGTCATCGCATCGGGCTCTCGAATCGTTATCGAGGAAACCGAGGGCCTCATCGGAGATGGTTGGCTAAAAGACGCCTTCACTTTCTACTCACTAGAAGGAGCAACCGCATTGCGAGACAGACTCGCCGGTTTCACTTCGGGCCGAATAGTCGTGAACGTCATAGATCTGCCTATCAAGTGTCCCGTCGCCCCATTAGAATTCTGTTTCCTATTAGATGCCTTTTTTGGCGACCGATCAATACGAGACAAAGTGAAAATCACCTACGTCACTCCGCTAGATGGTGCGTTCACTAAGCCAGTATGCTCATCGATACTTGGATCAATGCTCCATGATCGCAATATAGATCTCATTACTGAGTTCAACACTGGAAGTGTCGATTATGCGAGAAACACCCTCATATCCTATGACGGCAGAGAGGTTCCTTTCGACCTTGCAGTTCTGATTCCACCTCACACTGGTGCGGAATTCGTCTTCAATTCGCAAGATCTCGGCGACGATTTTGGGTTCATACCTACGGAGCCGAAATCGTTAGTCTCCAAGGTGGCGAAGAATGTATTCGTTATTGGGGACGCTACCGATATCCCGGCATCAAAGGCCGGATCAGTCGCTCACTTCGAAGGTGAAGTGGTATGCAACAATGTCCTGCACTACTTAAGAAGCGAGCCTTTGGAAGAAACCTTCGATGGTCATGCAAACTGCTTCATCGAGTCTGGCCATAACAAAGCGATGCTCATCGACTTCAACTACGAGACGGAACCACTGCCGGGTAAGTTTCCACTAAGGATTGGAGCGCCACTTCTAAAAGAATCGAAGCTTAACCACCTCGGCAAACTTGCATTTGCTTGGGTCTATTGGCATGTCCTGCTCAAAGGCAGAGATATCCCCTTAATCGGAAGTCAAATGCCTAGGTCGGGAAAACAGTTTCTAATACAGCCGGTTCGGGAAGTAATGCCGACACAATCCCAGCCGACACAATCCCAGGACAGCCATTAGGCCTTGCGCAAAGACAACCACTCGAAAAAGAAAGGTGAAAACAGTGACGACCGCTAGTTACGTTGGTATCGAAGTTGAAGTCAATGAAGAGGGTTTTTTCACTGATCCCTCGGCATGGCGGGAAGAGATGGCCCCGATCATAGCAAAAGAGATGGGTATCGATGAGCTAACTGACGAACATTGGCAGGTAATCAGATTTGTACGAGATCGATATCTTCAAACCGGCGGCGGCCCGAGTGTGAGAGTACTGGGAAAGACCTCCGGGGTGGCAGTCAAAGACCTGTATCGCCTATTCCCTAAAGGGCCAGCCAAACAGGCCGCCAAGATTGCCGGCATCCCAAAGCCGGTCGGTTGCATATGAGTGGCAATGGAGCTTCGTCAACAAGCAAAAGGAGCCAAAGATGACAGATTATATCCAAAAAATATCGATAATCGTCTCCCAGGGATCCCTCGAGGGAATCTATCCCGGCTTGATTATGGCCAATGGGGCAAGGTCGGAAGGCATAGAAGCTAACTTGTTCTTCACCTTTTTCGGACTAGATGCCATAAATAAAAGCAGGCAGGACCACATAAAACTGTCTAGCGTAGGAAATCCTGGTCTTCATTTTCCAACCTGGCTAGGCGGTTTTCCAGGGGTGTCCAAGATCATGACGCAGTACATGGAATCTAAGATGGAGAAGCTGGATATACCGCCAATACCCGAGTTTATCGAGATGATTTCCGATACCGGAGCTGGCCTATACGCATGCAAGGCATCAGTTGATCTCTTCGGAATGTCTAAGGACGACTTCATCGATCAGTTAGATGGGATAATAACTGTGGGTGATTTCTATCAGCTCGCTTCTGGCGGTCAGATGCTCTTTACCTAGTTCGTCGGCGACCCAAAGTAGTCCGGCCCGATGGTCGGCCACGGTGGCACGAGTCCGCTCGTCCTCCCGGAAAACCACCGTGGCTGGCTCAAAAGCAGTAATAAAACTACTCGAACAATGCCAGATAAGCATCCGCTGGACTGGGTTGGCGCCGCTCTCTAGCGATTCGAAATGACTACTAGTTCTCAGCACAAATTGTCTCTGCAGGGCGCTCACCTAAGTTGCCTGGCGGGCCGCACGCCTTACCCCCAGTGATACCGGCGTTGAATTTGACAAGTGACGAGAAACTAAGCAGAGATAGGCTGAACCGGTAATAGTCGCTTTCGGGTAGCCTTGTCCTAGCTATGTGCCACGACAAGCTTCAAGGCTCTCTTCTGACTCTCAAGGAAACCAACCGGAAGTCGCGTGCGCCAGAACCACATTCAATTGCCCGTGACTCAGACTTGCCTATTTTCAATTCCGTCGGCGAGGTCTCGGCGAGGGCCAGGACTCAGAAGGTTTAGCGTTGATCGTACTAATCGGTTTCATGGGAGCAGGTAAAACTACTATTGGATATCTGCTGGCAGAAAAGCTAGGCCTGCCGTTCGTCGATATAGACATTCTTATTGAAAGAAGAGAGCGCAGGCCGGTAAGGGAAATTTTCGACTCTCGTGGTGAGGAACTATTCCGTGAATTAGAGCACGACACTATCGTGGAGACCCTTGAAGGTCCCGAAGCGGTCGTAGCACTAGGAGGTGGTGCGGCGGAACACCCTGGAACTCGGCTCGCCTTAGAGAGCGCATTAGTGGTTTATTTAGAGGTCGATTACGACGAAGCCGTGCTGAGAATCGGCCACGACAGTTATCGGCCTATGATGGCAAATCCAAATATCCGCTCAATATATGAGCGACGCCTCCCCATCTACCGTCGAACTGCAACACTAACTCTAAGGACCGACGGCCGACGGCCTGAAGCAATTGTGATGGACATAATTGCCAAAGTTACAACTCCAGCAACGGTACCTTCAGGTACGCGAAGTGTGCTCGTAGCCCCGATGGGAGGCGCGCACCAGGTCCATATTGGATCTGGTCTATTGAACTTCACCTTAGATCTGATTCCTCATCTGCCGCACTGCAAGAAGGCATTTATCATTCACGCAGCGCATGACCGCCAGGCAGCACTCCAGGTAAGTAAGAATTTCGAGGGCTCGGAGATCTCTGCCAAGCTATTAGTTGTGCCGAGCAACGAAGCTGCCAAATCCATCGAGGTCTTTCAGATGGTTTCCGAAGAACTCGCTGAGGCCTCAACCCATAGGGACGATCTTATTATCGGCCTCGGAGGAGAGCCAATTTGTTACTTGGCCGGCTTTGTTTCAGCCACATACAATCGGGGAATGCACCTCGCACTCATTCCCACCACCCTGCTAGGTCAGGTCGATTCGGCAATTGGTGGCAAGAACGGGGTCAATCTTCCCCAGGGCCAGAATATGGTCGGCACCATTCACCAACCGGTATCCGTTATCACCGACATCTCCGACTCCTCATTGCGCAGCGATTACGAGTTTGAAACGGGGTTGGCAGAGATGATAAAACACGCTCTTATTGCCGACCGCGAACTGCTTGACCTGCTCCGAAGTCATCCCAAAGAGATCATGGATCGTCAGTCGGACTTACTCGGAGAGGCAATATTCTTATCCACATCGATCAAAGCCGCCATCGTCACCGCTGACGAGCGAGAGCAGGGCGAAAGGATCCATCTAAATTATGGGCACACCTTCGGGCACGCCTTTGAACAGCTTCTGCCGCCGAACCCAGATAGGCACGGATACGCAGTTTCGCTAGGAATGATGGCCGCCGCATACTTAGCGAGGCTGCAAAATCGGATAACGGATGAGGAAGTGACAATCCACAAGGAAACGCTTGCCCTCTACGGCCTACCGACGTCTGCACACTTCACGCTTGACCAACTCAACCAGGTCTGGCTCAAAAATAAGAGGTTTAGGTCAGGGGTTCGATTTATAGTTCTTGACGGAATTGGCGCACCAGTTGGTCCGGTGGCAGCTGACGAAACTACCCTAGATCGAGTTCTGGCAGACCTTGCAAACTAGTTGGCGCAAGGTTATGCGTTAACACAACCAGCCAAAAAACTGCCATATTTAAAATCACAATCTAGTGATATCCTTCCCGACATTACGGCTCAGTTCTTCCAAGTAGTTCATGCAGCTTTGGTTAGTTGATGCCTCATCTGACCGCCGTACTCTGACTTTTTGGACTTTGCCTGCGACCATCCTTCCACTTCCCTTGGCCGTATGGGTTCTGAAACTGATGAAATTATAAGTTCCAATTGCGACTGCGTTTCTCTGATTTCCGGCAACTGTCTGGCTTGCTGTCCTGTAGGTAGTCAGCTATCCATGTTTTCGTTGGTTGCCTCGGCTAATTCGGGGACCCCTCAGCCCGGGAGTTACAGGTGATCTTTTGTGAACGTATCAGAAACGATAGATTGCGTTGTTCCAAGCCGAAATTCCAGATTTACCTAGCATCGAAACAGTGACTTCTAAGAACAGGAATCTCCTGCTCTTTTGGATATTGTCATTCGCTTATGCTCATAGCTCTATTGGTAGCCTACGGGTGTCACACGCATTGGTCACTAGAGTTCGCCTTTGCAGAGGAGGTTTGTGCTCCCGATTGTTCAAGTTTTTGGATTCGGCCCGACATAGCTTGGAAGTATCGACTTGGGCATAGGCCCTTTGATCCTGGAGTTCGACTGCATCTCTTCCCAAGCGTGTGCCACCAACCCGACGCTTCTAGCCAGCACAAAAAGCCCTCTAGCCAGCGGAGCTGAGAATCCAAGCTCTGCGTAAACTATTGCCGTCGCTCCGTCAATGTTCATCGGAACCGGCCGAGCACGGCCTTCGCTTAGCAGGCGTTCTATCGCCAAACCGACCTCAAGATATTTCCCCGAAATGGCACCGGCTTCCACTGCCTCATTCAACATTCCGATCATCGGATCCCGCCTCGGGTCCTTTGGATGAAATCGATGACCAAAACCAGGTAGGTACTTCGTCTTCGCTCGCCAGCGATCGGTGACCGTCTTTGCAGCTTCGCTAAGCGAACCTATCTCAGTTCGTTCTTTTTCCGTCTCATATAACAACTCGACGCATTGCTGACCCGCTCCTCCATGGGTATCTCCCAGAAGATTTACTCCCGTGGCAACTGCGTTATTTAACCCCACTCCACAAGTGGCTGCCATGCGCGCCGCAGCAATCGATGGGGCCTGCGGTCCGTGGTCGACCGATGCAACTAGTGCTGCGTTGAGCAACCTGCCCTCGATATCGCTAGGCCTTCTTTGGGCCAACATCAGGCCGATTACCGAAACGAAGTCCCAGTCACACATGAGTTCTTGGATATCGTGGCCCCTCAGACGAATGGACCCAGGCGAGATATCCGAAATCTCCGTAGCCCACCAGGATGCCATCTCGTGCTTTATCTCCTGCACGGTTTCGCTCATTCAAAATTCTCCCTTGCGAGCCAATGTGGCCCCGTAGAATTGACCTATTCTGCTCCAGCTAGTCCAAGGTCTCGAGTATCTCTTTGGTGTGTTCGCCTAGGATCGGAGGGGGTCCCGATGCTTTTAGCGGCTTGCCATCGATCATCACCCCGTTGCCACTCACCTTCAGCCTGCGCTCCGGGTGTTCGGGAAATGGAACTTCAGT
>JABEUM010000140.1 GCA_013044475.1 Acidimicrobiaceae bacterium
CGCCCAATTCTCAATCAAAATGCTGATTCATTCAGACGTGCACTCGCAGTTGAGTCAACAATGCGATCAAAAGCAGATCGATCGACCTTGATCCAGACTTTTTGCACCTTAATATTAAGTGGCTAAATGCAAGCTAAAGATTTCAACGGACATGTGGGTCAAAATGGGAAGATCTAATCAGCCTTGTCCGAACCTGAGAGTCCTGGGGACATTGCCACCCTTGGATGCATAGACCCCGCTGATCTGCTTCGTCGTTGACTCGGTGAGGCCATAAGAGTTGAGAACGTCTTGAAGGTCGCGGCATGCCCCTTTTACCAACTCCCCGCAGCTCGCCATTCGCTCCCGGGTCATTCGAGAACTCGGCCCTGAAATCGAAATACTCGCAATTACTAAACCGTCTCGACCCTTGACAGGGGCAGCGACACCCGTGAGGCCGACTTCCAGCTCCTCATTCGCCACTGCGTACCCCAGCTTGCGAATCTCCCCCAACTCTCTTCGTAGCTCACCAGGCTGGGCAATGCTTCGCTCCGTGGGAGAGAGGAGGGTCCTGGATAGGAATTCGTCGAGATCGGTTTCTTCAGCCCAAGCCAAAAAGACCTTCCCGTCGGAAGTGCAATGAAGCGGAGTTCTCATTCCGATCCAGTTCATGTTCACGATTAGCCGGTCCGGAGTGACTTGATCAAGGGTCAGTGACCAATCACCATCCCTCACCGCTAAAGTCGCCGTTTCGCCCGAGCTCTCCGCCAAGCCCTGTAATACTGATCTCGCAGAATCAAGGAAACCGATTCGCGCCAGGCTTGCCGTCGAAGCTTGTATGAAAGCCAAACCAAGGGTATATCGCTCCGTTACTGGCTCTTTTGCCACGAACCCATGTGCAAGTAGTGTCCCCAGCAGCCTGGAGACCGTAGCTTTATGCATGCGAACCTCCCGACTGAGTTGGTTGACTCCGATAGGTTCCGACAGGGAACTTATATAAGAGAGAAGTAGCAATGCCCGCTCTACCGACTTGACCGTAGCGGGCTCGACCGAGGAGTCTTCGTCATTCACCATATGATTGCCTCACTTCGGCCAAATTTAGTGTCTCTTTTCGGTCGCATTGCTTTAGTGGTGACTCGTAACCCAGACCGGGGAAGACCAAGCCATCTCCCCGTCTACAAGAAAGAGTCTGACATAATAAGAGTGATCTTTTGTTATTGACTCCCGCCAGGTCGTGGAGAACTTCTTGGTATGCATACTCTGAAGCCCACCGGTACCGGGCTGGACGACGAGGCGCATATTGCTGTCGTCAAAAATCACCGCTCCGCTATCACGTGAAATCGAGCCGAGCTCGACCTTGGATCCGCCTAACGCTAGGTCTATCGCTAGGATCGCGTCAGGCCTGCCGATTATTGTCGCCTCGACTCCACCCCTCTGTGCGCCATACTGAGAGGAGAAGTTACGGGTATGGGCATTCCATCTTATGAAGTCTTCGCCAACCTCAGTGATCTCGGGCGACCAGAATGGTGTCTGGACGACCTTGGCATCCCCAAATAGTCTGAGCCCTCCAGACCAATCAATACTCGGCACAGCCAGGTTGGTCCACTCAACCCGTAATGGCACACAAATCCAGTCTCGAGGCAAGTCGATCTCTGGCTGGAAAGACTTTGCAATCTCGCCGTCTCGGACGATGTCGACCCTTGCCACATCGGTGTATCCTTCTGCGTGTACCTCGATCACAACTTCATCCGTCGGTCCGGTCTCGCTCCCCATGAAAGTTCCATTGAGGCGCATATCAACCACTATGTCTCTAGTGGTAGCTGCGATGGTTCGACGATCGTGCAACGCAGAGAATATCGACTTGCGATCGAGGGAATCTGCGAAGGCTCCGACATAACTGGCACCGTTTCCGTGGTCTGAAGAAGCGATAAAGCCGAAGCGATGACCCTTCTTCAACCCGTCGACAACGAAGGTGTTAGCCAGTGTTCCATCTGAATATTGCCTGAAGCAGCCGTCCATTTCGTAGTTTCCACGGCAGGCTTGAAACATCTCTACGAGTCTCATCAAATCGTCGTCCCGGTAGCTCCAATCAAAAGGAACCATCGCTGATCCTGGATGGTGAGGAATGGTGATTACTCGCTGATCTTCGAGGGCGCGAAGATGCTCCCACAAGCCATCGGGTTTCTCGGTCAACTTTGCACTAGAAGAAAAGATCGGTACTCCTCTCTTCAACGACTCGTAAATGACATTCTGGTGTCCGGTGCCGCCGGTCCATTCAAAACCGTAGAAAGGTACGAACACATCAGGGATATGCAAGACGTCAGCGATCTTCTGAATCATCGCCCACTGGTAGGTGGAAGTATTCTCTGCATGGTCGGTCACGGCCCAAAAGTCGTACTCACACACATCCCAGGCGTAGTGATAGAAATCGTCCAAGGTGGGCTCGTCTCCGGCAGTACACCGGCTGATCAGGGAATGTCTGTGCAAGTCCCCCCAATAGAGGGAGTATGAATCATCACCAATCTGAGTGCTATAGCGCTTTCCCCTCTGTCCGTTCCTTGCGACCACCCAAGGTCGGTCGTAGGGAGACCCGACCTTGGGTGGAAGGGCTTTGAACTCGGCCAAAGTGCGCAAATCACCTACTCGCTCCACGGTGTGCGCTGCGGAAGTAGCCGGCACTGGGAAAACTCCGAGCCTGATTCCGCCTGGTCGATCTACGGTATTCCAAATCACTTCGCCGTAGTGTTCGCGCAACTCTGGGCGCTCGGCACCACCAAAACCGTCTTGCCATTCGAGGCTCTGGTCTCTCCGACCATCTTCCTTCCAAGCAACTGCCAAGACTACACCATTCGATGCAAGAGCCACCTCTTCGAGGGGTCCATCCCCCCCGTCGAAGTGGGTCGGACCCCCCCAGTTACCGGATTCGAACGCCTGGACGACTGTCTCCCAGTAATAAAGCATGAGCGGCAATCGCCTTATGATTCGATAGGCCACAACTACCTGCGACCCGCCGACAACGCAAAGTTTCGGCAAAGCAGACGGGGACATCTTGTGCATTGATCCTGGCCTCGGCTGCTCAAACCACTGCTCCGAATCAGCCCTTAGGGTATAGACCTGGATATCCGCGGTGACGTTTGGAGATAGGTCAGCAGGAATCGCCCGACCGTCTGACTTAGTTTGGCCAGCAGCTGGCTTACCTAGATCTTCCAAGGATCGAAGTCGTGTCGGTCCAGACCCTCCATGACCACCAAGGACGACTCGGTCTGTGGCGCACCAGATCGTTCCGTCTGCGGTGACTGCAAGGTTTGGATGGAGGGAATATCCAGTCGATTCCGACAAGACAAAACGTCGGTCGGAGAAATTCGGGCGACTTAGCAAAACCGCCGTCACGTATCCGGAATCACCGTAGCTTGTCCAGGCATAGCAGGCACCTCCGCCAGGGAGGGCCACTAAGACCGGGTCCCAAACATTGCGCTCATCTTCCAAGGAGAGACACTCAGTTTTGCTCCAAGCACCCGATGAGTAACGCCTAGTCACTATTGTGAATCGCCGATCGACCAACTCCTGAAAACAGCACTCGATCTGCCCGTCCTCATGAACTATGACTTCTTGATTGAAAGCGCTTGCGCCAGGAGTACTCAGTCGCTCCGGCTTGCTCCAACCATCCACCGAGCGCCTTACATACCAAACCCCCATCTCCTGGTCACTTCGAAAGCCATAAAACACCCAGGTAAGACCATCACTGTCGGTTACCACCGAAGGACGTAGGCAATCGCCCGGCTCAGCAGACACCGAAACCGCTTCACCTAAGCTCTTGCCGTCTCGCCCAAAATGATCGACTATTATCTGCTCCCCTGCCCCCTCAATCCAACGGATAGAGGCGAGCACAAATCCATCAGCAGTCTTTGCCAGTGCAGGCCGGGCGGTCGGGGTGGGCTCAGAAATTCGGCTGCTCTGATATCGCCGATAGCCGTCAAGCGATTTGAGCTGCTTCAATAGATCGTCCGCAGGCCTCAGGACCTCCGGCAGCACTCCGCCCCCCTCATCAATATCGGTATAACGAGCAGGGTCAGGATCAATGGCATCGAGTACTTCCTGGACTTCGTAGCCTTCGTCCATAGCCGTCAGAAGACGTCGAATAAAACTCTCCACCATCAAGTGGCCTGATCTTGCCCCTTTATCCGCTTTTTCTAGGGAAAGGACTTCTTCCCTTTCGCCAAATTCTCCCAAACCAACACTCCTCAACTGGATAAAAACTGATGACCGAACCGCACAATTGGGCTACGGGTTAACTAAGCCCTTGTTGCTTGAGCCAATTAGCGGCGACGACGTTTGCAGGTAATCCGTTGATATCCACTTGCGAATTCAGCTGGGTAATTACCGGCGTAGTGAGGCGGGACAAAACGTTTTGCATCAATTTGCCAATGGCGGGGTATCGATTTAGCACACTAAGACGAACTGTCACCGCACCGTTATATAGCGGGAAGAATTTCTTAGTGTCCTTCAATACGATGAGGTGGTTCGAAATTAGTCGTGCGTCGGTGCTATAGGTCTCTCCAAAGTTGCAAGGGCTTCCAGAACCTAGACTCGAATAGATCAGGCCGAGCGCCTCGGTCTTTAGATTCGAGCTTGGAAAGTTGAAACCGTAGGTGGACTCCAAGCCGGGTAGCCCATCTGGACGCACTGCGAAGCTCGAGGTCGAGCAGAAAGTGGCGACGCTCGGGTTCGTTTTGACCAGTTTTGCCAGCTGCGAGATGGTCGTGATGTGATATTGCTTGGCTACCGCCGAATTGGCCGCAATATCATAGGTGTCATTAAAGGGTGATGGACCAATCCAGGCAATTTTGTTATTAGCTCGATCCATAGAGTTCAGCTGCTGAAAAAGTGCCTCTGAATTGGTAATAGAGGAGGTCTGCTTGAGGTACACGACCCACCCGGTGCCGGTGTAAGAGGGGAACATGTCGATATTTCCCGACAGTTCCGCTTGGCGAATAGTATCCACCCCTGCTATATCAAGCTTCGATGTCACATTGGCCCCGGCCGCCTTAAGGGCATCGACCGTGATATAGCCCATTATCAGCTCTTCGGTAAAGTTCAGCGAGCCAACGGTAATGTTCGCGCCCTTTAGGTTATAGTTTGCTGCGATGCTCTTGGAAGAAGCTGCACTGGTCGTGGCAGATGAACTAGCGGCACTCGAAGATGAGCAGGCCGACAGGATCATCGAAGCCGTAGCTATGGATCCTAAGGTTAAGGCTGCTCTGGATCTGAAACGGACACTGCCCAGGGAAATACGCTTGGTCGATTTGACCATTTCATTCTCCTTTCATTAGAGAAAACTTTCCTAGTTGATCTTTCGGTCAACTAGGAGATAAGAGTTCGCCGACGATCATTACTGCCCAGTCCATAGCTAGCGCGAAAACGGCAACTAGTACGCTTCCGGCCACAATTATCGGAGTCCTGTCCACTGCGATACCGGTAGTGATCATCGTCCCCAAGCCACCACCATTTATGAAGGTCGCAAGGGCTGCGGTCCCGACATTCAATATGATCGCTGTCCTCACTCCGGCCATGATTACCGGCACCGCCAGCGGGAGCTCGACACCCACCAAGATCTGAATAGGGCGCATTCCAATCCCGCGAGCCGCTTCTAAAATGGCCTTATCTAGGCCGTTTAGACCAGTTACCGTATTTCGCAGTACCGGGAGAATTGAGTAGATGATCAAGGCGTATATCGCCGTCCTCGCTCCAACGCCGAGCACGAGTGCTGCGAGAATCATCAGCCCAACCGGAGGGGCCGCCTGTCCTAGGGTCGCCAGCGCGGTTACGATGCTATTGGCTACCGGGGCCTTTCGACGAGTCAGCAAAATTCCCAACAGCACCGCAAGCGCAGTCACCACGGCAGACGAGATGAGGGTCAGATCTAACTGCTGAAAGAGTTCGGAGCGAATTGTCGACCAATAGAGACTGCGATGGTCGATGCTGTCGAGAGGCGTTGTGTGCAGATACAGGATCAGTAGACCGAGAATCAAAATCAGCATCAAAGGGCGAAATACGAAGTGACCGATCCTCCGTGTCCTCCGCCTCCTCGACCCAGCCTTAATCGGCTCAAAGTCAGAGCTCTCGCTCGCGGCGTCAGTCGCTTGAAACACGTCGATAGACGATGGAAAAACAGTCACTTCTCAACACCGATAGTCGCTGCTGTGGTTCCAGCTCCGGCAAGTGGAATCAGCGATCTCCGGATTCCTTTGAGATTGATGATCCCTTGAAAGGCTTCATTACCGTCCACGACGACCGCACAGTCATGAGGGCAATATACGATCTGGGTAATGGCGTCTCGGAGCGAGGTCGCTTCTAGCTCAAGCTTGCAGTCCACTTCAAATTTCGACGAATCACCCGTCGTATCAGAGTGGATCCAGTAGAGGGGCCTCTTGGCATCATCGAGGACCAAGACCCGATCTTTTCCTTGTCTTTGTGCGGATGACAGCGCGGCAAGTCGTTCGTCTCGCCCCAGCCCCTCTGCTATGGTCGGCCACATATCGAGCGACACATCGCGCAGCCTCACACAGGACAAAAGCTGCACTAGTCTCCCTGAGCCCAGCATCGACGCAACAAAGGCATCCGCTGGGGCAGACAGTACTTCAGTAGGAGCGCCGACCTGGGCAATCTTTGACTGGGGTCCGAAGATCACCACTCGGTCGGCGAGACGCATGGCCTCAGCCATGTCGTGGGTTACAAAGACGATCGTTTTTCGAATGCTCTGCTGTAACCGCAGGAACTCATCCTGCAGCGAGGTCCTGGTAATGGGATCCACCGCAGCAAAAGGTTCATCCATCAAAAGAATCGGGGGATCAGCAGCCAAAGCCCTCGCAACGCCCACTCGTTGTGCTTGCCCACCCGAAAGCTCTCTAGGGAATCGGTCTCTATATTTCGAGGGCTCGAGGCCAACCATCGACAAAAGCTCGTCAATCCGCGCTGTCGTGCGATCCTTCTTCCATCCCAGAAGACGGGGAACAGCAGCGACGTTATCGGCAATTGTCATATGCGGAAATAGACCAACATTTTGTATTACGTAGCCAATGCCCTGGCGAAGTCGGTGGGACGGTAGATCGCCAACATCTTGGCCATTGATTAGGATCTGACCACTCGACGGCTCGATAAGCCTATTGATCATCTTCAGCGTCGTAGTCTTGCCGCAGCCTGATGGTCCAGTTAAAGCGACGAACTCCCCTTCAGAGATAGACAACGTCAATCGATCTACGATGGGTGCACCCGCATCCTTATAATGCTTGGACACATCGCGTAGTTCAATCACCGATCGCCTGCGCTGAAGCTCAGTCCCCATGTTCGAAGCCTCTTGTGGTGATAGATCCAAAGCCACCTGCATGTCCCCCTACCTTGTCCCTAGCGAATGCCCGGTGAAACCGTTATGCGAGAAATCAGCCAAAAAATCCCGTCTAGAGCGATAGCAATCAAAAGAATCATGATCGTAGCGCTCAGCACTTCTGGTACCGCGGACCGCGATCCAACCTCGGCAAGCCCATTGAAGAGAGTCGCCCCCAATCCAGGACCTCCCACATATGCGCCGACGGCGGCGACGCCGACGACCATCATCGAGGAAAACCGCAATCCAGTGACGATTATCGGCCACGCAAGGGGGACTTCAACCACAAAGAGTCTCCTCGTCCTTGTCATTCCAATACCCGTTGCGGCTTCGAGAATCGCCGGAGATATCGAATTCAAACCGGTGATCAAATTACGAAGGATCGGCATTACCGCGTAGATCACCAAAACAATCAAAGTTGGGACAAAGCCAAGACCGAAAATCGGTATCATCAGCCCGAACAACGCCAACGAGGGAAGGGTAAGCGCGGTACTCGTGATGCTGAGCAGTGGCTCGGCCAACCAAGCGCGGCGGTAAGCAAGCAGCCCTAGCATCGCTGCCACGACAAAAGATACCAACATTGCTGCCACGACAATCAGCACATGCGACAACGACTCGCTTAGCAACGTTTGGTAGCCATAGCGAAGGTACTGCAAATAGCCGCTCAACTTCCCCCCCCCGGTGTCTCGCTATATGAGACTGTGTCTCACGTTTGCTATAGCCACAATCTACACCAAGGTGCGACGAAAGTCGTGCAGTTTTAGCTGATTTATTTCAGTTCAGTCCGAAACGAAACCATGCCCGACATTTTTGTTGGTCAAACCCAGAGAATGCAACGGCCTGCATGGAGAAGCCATAGCGGGCTATGGGCTTGAAGTTCCACTTTTTCTGGAGGAGCAAGGCTCTTTCTCAATTACCAGTCAGCCCTTGATCAGGTCGGTTCCACTGGCTAGCTATCCGATTGTCTGACACCTCGGCGCTTTAAACAAGCCGCCTTGGGTCTCCGGGATCATATGATCGGGCAAAGCTTCCACAAAAACTAGTTTCTCGATCTAGTCGCCACGTCTCTGCAAGCAATGGAGCCAGGCGATTTCTCGTTTTCCCCTTCTGGAATCTGTACTTGCCGACACAGGAGTCGGTGCGCTAGAAATCCTAGTGCGTCGGCTTTACTTCGAACTCAGACGTACTCTAGTCCAGTCGCTCTTTCCTTTGAATTTAGCCTTTAGGATTTTGCCGCCAGGATTGCGCGGTAACGGTTCCTTCGAGACACAGATGTACTCTGGGATCTTGTAGTCGGCGATGATGCCTTTGAGGCTCTTGGCCACTTGATAGGGATCGAGTTCAAAACCGGGGATTGCAAAGATAACCGCCCCCACTTTTTCGCCCATTACCTCATCGGGTACCGGAACCACGGCCACCTCAAAAACACCAGGTAGGGCAGAAATAGCATTTTCCACCTCGACGCTGTAGACGTTTTCCCCTCCCCGATTTACCATATCTTTCTTGCGGTCCACAATGGTTACGAAACCCTCTCGATCGATTCGAGCCATGTCGCCGGTCATGCACCATCCATCGACGAAGGTTCTCTGGGAGGCTAAAGGGTTGTTCCAGTACGACGGAGAAACACTCTGACCGCGCAGCATGAGCTCACCAATGGAGCTATCTGGATCGGGCTCGAATATAGCTGCATCAATTACCGGCACTGCGAACCCCACCGTCTCGGGTCGAAGCGTAGCGTAACGGTCCGGCAGAAAAGTTGCCAAGGCCGAGGACTCTGTCAGCCCAAAGCCGTTACCAAGTTTTGCATTCGGAAACGCCTTCCTCATCGCCTGGACTAGGCTCGGAGGTGTCGGCGCACCACCATAAAGTACCCAGCCAACCCCGTCAAGCTCCAAAGAGGCAAATTCCGCAGTGTTCAGCACTAACCAGTAGATTGCAGGCACCGAAAGCAAGAGATTGATCGACTCTCGCCTCATGGCCTGGAAGAAGAGCTTCAGGTCGAGGCCCGGCATAATTACACTCGTTCCGCCGAGTCCCAGTGCCGGCATCAGCTGCGAATTACATCCAGTTACATGGAAAAGCGGAACCGAGATTAGGCTCCTCATCCCGCCGGCTTCAAGCCCTGCGGCTCTCCTGCAATTCTCGACTGTGGAGACAAAGTTCTCATGGGTCAACACTGCCCCCTTCGGAAATCCCGTGGTTCCCGAAGTGTAAAAGATTGCTGCGCTATCGGTCGGTAAGGCATCTTGATATACGTAGTGAGTATTTCCGGCGAGGTCTTCCTTGGTGTCTATAGCAAAGTTCGCATTCGAGTCGGAAATTACAAACTCAACCTCCTTCTCGGTCATCGCGGTATTATTAAAAACAA
>JABEUM010000003.1 GCA_013044475.1 Acidimicrobiaceae bacterium
CATCTTTCCTGTCCTATACCACCTATATGCCGTCTGCGGGTGTATACCTTGAGACAGTGCCCACTCACGTAAATTCATTAGATCTTGTTATAGCGCATCGCTGCGACAACTGTTGCAACCCTCTTTGGAGGTTGCGGCAGGCGATCGTAAGGAAGATTTGACATTTAGTCACACGGACGTCACTTCAGCTGAGTGAATCGGCCGAGATGTCAAATACTCCATTGACTCAGTTTGTTTGGAGATGAACTGAGAAACTTTTTCTTCCTGCCAAGTCAGCACGATCCTCCTGCAGGTGCCTGTCTTGATTTCCCGCTCCTCAAGATTTTGATTTTTGCTCGGTTTGGCTCTATTGAGCCGTGAAGCTTGTAGTGCTGCTCGGATGGAAGGTTCTCTGATCAATCGTATCCAGTTCCAAACACCGAAATTTCGTAGCAGTAGTAGGGAGACCCTAAGCAAACCGAACAACCGCTTGAGACGAGGCATATTAGCGTCGTCTCAAGCGGTAATCGGTTGGCATTCGGCAACTGCCGCCTGCATGAAATCTAGCGAATAGTAAGTATTTCAGGCGTCACGATAATGGACCACGGCGTTTTTGGTTTTTGGATTCTGATGGACCCGTTCAGACCTATTCCGATAAAGATATCCGCTGCTGGCCGAGAAGCACCGCCTTGGCGTTTCTCGTTCTACAGACAACGACCCGAGCGTGGTATTTTGAAGGCTGGTTGCCATCATTAGTGCCGAGTTATCTCAACCAACGAGCGTCGTAGGGGAAGGATTCTGTGTGATTCTTCTAACTTTGAGGATCCTCTTCCGCTCTCTTTCGGAAGTCCCACCCCAAACACCGTGATCGATCCTCTGCACGAGGGCATATTCTAAGCAGTCGCTTTTCACCTGGCAGTTTCTGCAGATGCGACGGGCTCTGTCGACCCCTACGCCATCCGATGGGAAAAATAAGCCCGGTGGCATCTCTCTACATTTCCCTATTGCCATCCACGACGTATCCATTAGCACCTCCATACGAGACCCAAAAAGTGGGCCGATCTAGACCCGCCTTCCTAAGCCTCCCCCCGTTCGTAGGCATTTCCTATGCTACTTAGTAGTAACTAACGATTCTGATACTAGCTTGGCTTTCGGGTAGCTCGACATGAAATTTTGGATACTCTTCGGTTTTTCGTTGCAAACTGGGCCGAGAGGACATTGTTTTGGTGCGCTGATGAGCTAAAACTGTGATGTCGTTTCTTATGATTCCCTTGGGGACACTAGGCCGCGTCGGCCGGCGATAATTAGTCCGGCATACCAGCTATGACACTGCAAGGGGAGGTGCTTGGCTAATGAAGACTTTCCGAAATACGAATCGTGAATTCTAGGTGAGATGGTTTATTTGGTCGAAATTATCGTCTTTTATCGGCTCGGTACTAGCTCTGTGGTCTTTTCGATTTCAGTAGTACCCTAGCCGAAAGGAAAGCCGAGTTGGAGCACGTATCGTCCCTCAGGGAATCACCGGCAACGGTGTCCAGGGTGCGTGTGTTGAAGACTGAGCTACCGCCCACGGCAGGACTCCAAGCAAACCACGAAGGCGTAAGCCCCTTGTGGAGGGTGGCAACCTTTTCGATGCCACCGACTCGCAGAGTCCCAAGCACACGGTATGGTTGGGGGAGACTCAGCGGCTGGAGAGCGAAAACAAAAGGATGCCTAGAAATGCCTAGGTTGTCTGGAGCGGACTTGAGGCTTTGCATATACGGGCGGTCAGCTAGGCTGTTCCCGAAAGCCGATTGTGAATTGGTGAAGTACCATTGGAGGGTTTAGTGGAAGAGGTCGTACAACAGCCGATCCGCGCGCGGGCAAAGGTCGTCTACCTAGGTCCGGTGGCCCCTCATTGGGAGGTGAAGTACCTTTCGGGCGAGAGAAAGTTGGTCGATGACTTTCGTCAGAGAGTTCTAAGCCGATTACTAATGCTTCCACCACACGACCCGCAGTTTCGGAGAAACAAGGAACGCACGGTCCGAGACGCAGAGCGCGAAGGAATTGGTTGCGAATGGGAAATGGGAGTGGCTGAGGCCTTCGAAGAGTCCTAGCTCTTACGCTTGCGGAACTTCTTAGAGGAGATCGAGACATCGTCACTCTGACGGTGCCAGATCTTTTTGTGGCTCTTCTCGAGGTCCGTGTCTATCGAGCCTGACGCTTGAAAAGCCTCATGCTTCTTCTCTAAGTTATCGAAATACGGGTGATTTTCGAGGGGATCTTCCTCGGTTTCGGTTTCGGAGCCGCTTTTTAGATCTGAATCTTCTGGACCGGTGACTTGTGGAAACGAACCAGTCATCTCTTCGGCGTTGGCCTGAACTTGAGATACGTAGCTGGCTTGGGAGGCCATCTGGGCTGGGTTGTGAATATCGGAGCTAGGGACGTCGACTTCAAAACTCACCGGGGCGTGGACCCTAGTGCCTTGACTCGTGGCCAATTGGGCGGTACGATCCAAAATTTCCCAAAACGACCCCCTGGGTCGCCTTCTTTCCGGCTCTGGTGGGTCGGCAGATTCGGAGGTACTGTCCAACATCTCGTTTTGTGGATCGCCAGCCAACTCATCCCTCCTTGCCCTAAACCTTAGCCACGGGTCTGAGGAGGATGTGCGCTTTGAATCGGTTCCATGGTCGAAACTATTGGCGTTTGGGAAAATAGGCGATTCGGAGACGGTATCCAGCAGAGTCGACCCCTGGGACAGGCCGGGACTGATATTAGTGGAAGAGAACTCCTCCAGTGCGGCGCCAGCGTCACCGAGGCTATAGAGGAAAGGTGCTTCTTCCTCTGACGGTAGCCAGCTTTCGTTGGAGGGTAGCCCATACTTCTCGCTGCCGTCTAGCCAGCCACTGCTCATGTGCCCCATCGAGTCCTCCTCTGATCCACCAAAGGGTGAAAATGTGACAAATACCAAATTTGTCGCTTTGCCTATTTCTTCATGCTCGGAAAACTGGGCCGAAAGTGGCGCAGATGATGAGGTGGCTTCTGTATGACTTTCCCCGGAGTTGGGAGCGGATTCAAAGTCCCCATCTATCCAACTCAAGCTGTAGCTCGATTGACCAGGAGGCTTCCGGAGCGCTTCCAAAGAAGGATCGTTCGAACCGACAACCCAGCCGTATTCCTCGAAACTCGAAGACCAATTCACCATAAGTGAATTATCGGCACTTTCCAACTGATCTTGATACTCTGAGTGAGACTATTTTACTCAGAGTGGTGATATGCTCAGCCGGACCGTGAGATTAGGGTTCGATATATTCGATTCTTGCGAGCCAGAGACCGGGTGCATCAATCTCAGCAGGTGTTGGCAGCATGTCTGGATTGTTCCAGAGTGCTGAAAGCTTTGAGCCACCGTCCCTCTCAAGGACTCCTGAGATGAAGCCAGCCCCCCTAACTATGGTCTCCTTCGTAACGGAGATGCCGAGCAACGATCCAAGAGTTAGCGACGGGTTTGACGGACTGAGCATGCTCTGCTTCGTTGCATCTTCAATTCGAACGAAGTCACCGAATATGGTTTCTGCCACAATTCGAGATTGGTAATCGACCATTCCTTCGATTAGAGCGAGGAGTGCTTGAAAGTCATTCTGGGAGAGCTTTTGAGCTTCCGAGTGGCCCCCCGCGACGAGGGAAGCCGGATTGGTCAGGAAGTTCTGCATGGCGTCAGTGTCGGTCGGGTCAATCTGCGAGAGGTTTTGCATTGCAGAATTTAGGGCAGAATGGGAATCCGCAATGTGCAATTTAATTAGAAAGTTGAGCCGATCTTTTACTGCGATCGAGTTGATAATCGCCAGGTGGATCAACTCCCTCGCCATGATCCATATGTATAGGTGGTCGAGTTCGAGCGAGTTTGCTTCTGCGAAGGACTCGACGTTCTCTGGAATGAGTTCGATACCACCCTTTGATTCCCGGGGGATGGGAAGATCTAGTTGTCCGAGGACGTTTTTTGATAGTTCTCCAACGGCCCAGCCGATCTGAGAAGCCACCAAGGCAGGTGCAGCGATCTTTTGCATCATCGC
Source organism: Acidimicrobiaceae bacterium (assembly GCA_013044475.1). Classification (GTDB taxonomy): domain Bacteria; phylum Actinomycetota; class Acidimicrobiia; order Acidimicrobiales; family Acidimicrobiaceae; genus JABEUN01. Next base: position 4,029 of record JABEUM010000003.1, read on the forward strand.
CATCATCCTTTCCATTGGTGACGAATCAGGCGATTGTTCGGAGTTCGCGCCGAATGAGGTGAATTCCTCTGCGTCTACTCCTGGTGGAGTGAGTGCATTCAGGAGCTCGTCCAGGAGCGATTTCCATCGATTTAACGTCCCTTGCAACCAAGCAGTCCTTTGGTAAAGGGAGATTCGTCGGTCCGCCTTCGCTAGGACTGGCATCATTTCGAGTGAATCGAGGTGCATGTCGGCGATGTCAAAAAGCGACTCGACCTTGATGCGAGTAGTCGGCTCAACGTTTGCCTGAAGAATTGAGTTGTCGAGGCCTACTACGGCTAGGTTTGCCATGGAGACGACCATGTCCCACCTAAAATCGGATCCTTCTGGGAACAACGACCCAACCTGTCCCCCGAGCATCGAACGCATGAAGAACTCAAATGGGTTTGACCCGCTTGGAATATTGCCGCTCATTACTACATGCTAAATCAACTGCGTGATTTAAGTACCGGATTCTTATCCACTGCCGACCACTCGGCAGAGGACGATTTATCACCAAAAAATGAGAGATTGGTGTAATTGCATTGAGAGTGATGCTTTAGACGGGATTAAGCTCTTTGTTGTCGGCGTGAAAAGCAGGTAAGTACTTGAGTTTGAAATCCACCGGGTCCACGATCTGGATTGAGATTACCGAGATTGAGCTATCGGTGGAGAAGGTTTACGCCTGGTCGGTATTGGACAACTGCGGAGCGGTGGTTCTATTTTCAGGCACAGTACGGGACTTCTCTGATGGAAGGCCCGGCGTGACTAAGCTCTCGTATGAAGCTTACGAGTCGGTCGCTTTCGATAGAATGAATGACCTTGCCAACAGGGTACTGACAGAATTTGTAGGAATCGGGCGAGTCGCAGTAATCCATCGCTTGGGGGAGATGGCCCCAGGTGACTCAACCGTTATCATTTCTGTTTCCGCAGCTCATAGGGAACAGGCGTATGAAGCTTCAAGATTTTTAATCGACACATTAAAGAGGTCAGTACCGATTTGGAAGAAGGAGTCCTGGCAAGGTGGCTCTGACTGGGCCCTAGGGGCCAATTCAGTAAAAGATATTTAAGGAGGTGTAAAGGGTGTCAAATCTTCTATACGTGCTGATTCCGATACTTTTCTTCACCGTAGTGGGGCTTTTGCTCGGTCTGAAAGACCGAAAGCTTAGATCAACAGAATCTTATGTAGATGAATTTTCGAGGGCAAGGCAGGCCATGTCAGGGTCAAACGGTGGTAGGGTCGCGGACCCTAAGGAGGGTCGGGGAGCTGGCTAGGTCGATCGCCCTTGACGTAGGGTCGAAACGGACCCGAATTGCCGATTCGGGGGGCGAGTTACTTGCTGAGGTCGAGACGGTTGCGGCCGTGGATGCCTTTAGTTATAAGGTTGAAGCCGTTGGGGACGAGGCCATCGAGTGTGCTGCCCAAAAGCCTGGTAGGTATATACTCGCTACGCCTATTGAGAATTCAAAAATAAAAAATGTTGGCCTGCTCAACTCTTTTTTGGCGAGGCTCGCCAAGTCTTGTGATCTAAAGAGCTTTAGCAGGACAAGAGTTGCCGTTGCCGTGCCAAACGACGCAAAGGTAATGGACATTAGGGCGATGCAATCCTGTCTGTCTGATCTTGGAGTCAAGGAGATGCTTCTAGTGGATTCTTGCCTCGCAGCAACAATGGGTGCTGGCTATGACCCATCTTCGCCTAACGGAATCATGATTGCCGACCTTGGCGCTTCGAGAGCAGAGGCGGCCATAATTGCGCTAGGGGAGGCCGTAAGTTGGTCGGCCTCGAAGCTTGGCGGCGCCTCCTGCAATAGCCAGATATTTCGCTTTATTGAGGAGTCTTATGGAATTGTCGTTCCAAGAGACGTCATTGAGGAGATTAAAGTTGGCCTGCTTAAGAAGGGTAAGAGAGCTTCTCAAGTAAAGGTGAGCATTTGGGGTAGATCGGTCAAGACCGGGGTGCCGGCTAGTGTCATTGTTCCTGGCGAGGACCTCTTGAACCTGATAGTACCTATTCTCGACGAAATGGTGGGAGCATTAGTGGATGCCCTTTCAGCTTGTCCACCAGAGTTAATTTCTGATCTTTATGGTTCGGGGATATCACTAGTAGGCGGAGTGGCACTTTTGGAGGGAATGCCTGAGCTTATTGAATCTAAGACTGGGTTGAGAGCGAAGAGGGCTGATACGCCTCAAGCTACCGTTACCCAGGGTTTATGCGCTGTACTAACTTCGAAGCGGCAGAACCCCATTCCTCAACTTCACCCCGTGGATCTGTGACGACTGAAGATAAAAGGACGCGGTTAGCGACTTAATCCGACCTAAGTAGGTCTTCTGCGAGCTGCCTTACTTGATGGTCCCTATCAACTAAGCATTTTTTGATGGCTTCCTCCGCTCGAGGATCATCGAAAGCTGCGAGTGCTACTACTGCCCGTCTGCGAACGTACGGCTTATCACCCAGAGCAGCAATAATGATTTCAAGCGACTCTGGGGCACCTATGACTCCAAGGGCAGCGACTGCCGATTCCCTGCAGGTGGGTTCGGGATGCGCTGACGCTATTTTCTCAAGCAGTTTTCGGTTAGAGTCTTCCGCGATCTCTCCAGCGGCAAAACATGCAGTTTCAACCACTTCAGGGTTGGAGTCTCGAAGCAGTGCAGTGACGTTTAACCTGGGACGTGGTATAGCGGCATAAGCTGCGGCTACCCTTACTGCTGGATCCGGGTCTGAGAAAGCTTTCTCGATGGTAGCTGTAATGGTATCATCATCCCCGGCAAGGGACTTGATCGCGGCAGCCCTCACTTGTCCGTGAGGGCTTTTTGTTTTGGCTAAAATTGTCGAAACCTCGCCTCGCCTCGCCGCAATTGCGACTTCTAAAAGGCTATTGGAGATTGCGTCAGGATGGAAAGCCACTTATTAGAAATTAGGTCGTCCGCTTCGGATCTCCTGCAGGGATAGCCATCGACTTCTCGAAGTTACCTGCGGCGGCTAGCTTTCACTAGCAGGTTATAGATTAAGAACCTGCGTAAGTGGATCGAAGTCGAGCATTCCAGCAGAACACAGCAACGGTATCAACGACTTTAGTCGTCGGCTGATGCAGAGTTTGGGACGCGACTCCAAAGATCCATGTTCGTCTCCAGCGCCAAAGGTGCGCTCTTTGGTTGACTTGGACCGTCCCTTCTGCTGGCCTTCTTGTAGAGCTGAAAAGAGTCCGAAGTTGAGTGTCGATGAGGTTTTGGATTCAGCGATCTGAGATAACACCGAAAGGAACCACCCCGAAGGTCGCTTATCGGTCCTTGACGCCCTCGTCGACCCACCCTGGACACTTGTGTCGTTTTGTCGACCCGCAGGCGCTCGTTGAACAACTCTCTTATTCGGTGGCGATCGGAACGGTAGTCCGGAAAATAGACGCATGGATCACTGGCTTACCATATATCGCTAGGTGCATCCCGATTGGAGATATGGTCCAATGGTCAGTTGATCCATCGGCTATGGCGGGGTGCTCGGCTTTGATCGTGGACCATCTGGTCCCAAACGAGGCGCTCAAACTTACTCAATCAACCAAGGGTACAAATCAGTGCAGCCGGCATCGAAGGCAAACTCCGAGGAGGTGCAGTGCAAATACGGATCACTGTCAACCGCCTATGCCGTCATGTAATAGTGATCTAAAGGATGATCGAGACGCCATGTAGCTCGGCTAGGAATATTCTCAGCTCGCTTAGATTGGGTCCTTATTAGTCTTTTAGCTTTTAAGGCAGACTGAAGGTATATGTCTCTAAGAAGATGGCTCATTTTGCCGATAGTGGTGGTTTTCGCGGCGCTAATCGCGTGGGGAAGCTTCTTCAACCTAGGCACTTATTTTATCGCCCCGGGCCAGACGCAGAACGTTGCGAGGATCATCCAACTGCAAGGAGCAAATGCTCGGACCTATCCGGGGAAGATTCTTATGACCGATGTTACTCTTGGTCCATTAACCCCATTCGAGTGGGCAATTGACCATCTGAACTCGGAAATTGACTACGTTCCATCCTCGGAAATAGTTGGGAGCGCTTCGACCAAGACCTTCACATCTTCCCAGCTTTCTCAGATGGAGTCGGCGAAGCTGACCGCTACCGTGGCCGCCCTTCGCTACGCTGGCAAAAAGGTGAGGGCGATCAAGGGTGCGTACGTCGTAGCCGTTGTTCCGGGCACTCCAGCTGACGGGAAACTCGAGGCCGGAGACATTATCGCTGCCGTAAACGGAGATCTAACCCCGACTATCTCTAAGTTCCAGAAAGTCTTTTCAACCCTAAAGAGCGGGCAGACTGTCAGCCTTGAAGTGCTGAGACAGGTGGGGGGATCTGGAAATCCTTCGGTTAAAAATATCTCGGTGGAACTTGCCAAAGATCCGCAGCAAAAGTCAAAACCCTTGCTCGGTATCGAGTTTGACTCGGGTTCTGCTTACTATCTTCCGACGACAGTGACGATATCTACAGGCCAGATTGGAGGTCCCTCGGCAGGTCTGGCTTTCGCTTTGGGTATTCTGCAAAAACTTGGGGTGGTGAGGGTGCCTAAAGGCGAAGTGGTAGCGGCCACTGGAACTATGTCTTCTCAGGGCCAAGTTGGTGATGTTGGAGGGGTTCGGCAGAAAACCTTTACGGTCATAGCCGGGGGAGCCAAGGTATTTCTTGTTCCACCGCAGGAGTATAAAGTGGCTCTTGCCGCCAATGCTGGCCGCATAAAGGTAGTCGAGGTATCATCACTAGCTCAGGCGGTTCAAACCATTGAGAAACTTCCTTAGACTATGTTTAGGTTTAGTATCTAACCATGTCTTTAGATGCATCAAATAATCGCGAGGATGGGCTGTCGCCCCAGAGAATAGCAACCACGGAGTTTGCTTCAACTCGGCGTGGATATGACCGTGATGAAGTTAGAGCCTTTCTGGGTAAGGTAGCCGCGCAAGTGGCGGTGCTGGAATCTATGTTAAGTCGCGTAAGTTCGGAATTGGAAGTTCACAGGCGTTCGCTACGAGGGCGTCCGGAGGACTCTATCTTGGATCCGTCGATGGTCGGAGAACAAGCTGCCGAAGTAGTTCGTATAGCTTCCGATACGGCGAGGGCAATTCGAATTCAAGCTGAAAGTCACTCGGACGCTATCCTGGAGAGGGCCGAGCGCAGCTCCCAGCGGATCGTAGAGGACGCTGAGGCCAAAGCCGAGGCCTTACAGTTGGAATCTTCGCAGAGCGCTCAGGATCTCATACTTCGCGCAAAGAAGCAAGCTGATGAGCTGGTACGACATGCTGAGACCCAGAGTGACGAGCTAATCGAGAAGGCCCGTCAGGAGGGTAGCGAGATTGTCGCTAGAGCTAAAGACCTCCGCACGTCATACCTAGATGACGCTAGACATAAGGTTGACGTTCTGGTCAAAGAGGTTTCAGAGTTAGAGGCGGCTAGAAATAGCGTTCTTTCTATTCTGACCGGTGCAGGGCGAATGATAGCGAGGGCTGAAAACACTTTGGATCCTGAGTCCACTAGGAGGGTTGGGCAGAAAGGGAAGGTGGAGGTACTAATCGATTCTGACTCAAGCGATATTCCTGGCGATGCCGTCGAGCTCGGAATTGGTGGATCTGTCGCGACTGCTAATGACGGCTCGCACGAAGATTCAGTATTTGAAGACACTCGACCTGGCAATGTTCCTGACAGCTTGGAACCAGGAGGAAATCAGACTCTGGACAGTGGCCAACTTGATGAAGTGGTGGATCAAGAGGCTTAAAGCAGGCTGACATTTGCCTTTTTCAGAAAAAAAATACAACAGGAGGGCAAATAGGACATCATAGGGTCGGATCTATCCGGCCTTTGTGATTGTCAGCCGAGGCAGTGCCGGTTGGGTTCCAGCAGCGGAAATCGGTTCATCTCCGCCAGTGAAATAGTTCGTACATTGCGGTGTCGTCGCGGAGACTTGTAGATGCTTAGGTGTCACGAGGACATTCTGCATCAAGCTATGAATGTGGATCTATCAAGACGCTCTTGGCGACTGCTGGGCGAGCTTCGTCGTACAGATGGAGCCCGAGTCGCTTCCAGCGAACGGGCGCGTTATCGGTATTGACCGGGGCCGATTAGAGATCGCCACTACAACCGGCACGACTTCCCTCATCCTGAACACGGCAAATCAGGCATTGGCACGTCTCACTCGCTATCAATGCCGGATGACTCGACGCAAACCCAAGTGGAGGACAGCCGCCACTTTAGAGGTAAAGGCAGTTATCAATACCATCGACGCTGTAGTGCATACGTTCGTAAGGACGTGGAGGGACGCCTTACGCTAGCAGACAGAGTGAACCGGTGAAGCGCTAACCTTAGAATTGGCTGCTCAGACCGTGCCTCTTTAAGGAAGGCTCGTCCGCGAGGCGGCGGATGATGCCACCCAATCTTTTACCTGCCCTATTGGCTCGTAACTGGTGCTATTTCGAAATAGTCTTTAGGAATGTCCTTTGATACCGCTCCGAATCGTGATGATCGTCTCACACCTCAGTTAATCGCCGCCCTGGAGTTCTCCAGTCACCTTCGTGGGTATAGCCGGGATGAAGTGAGAGCTTTCCTGGCAAAGGTCGCTGCTCACGTGTCGTCACTGGAAGAGATGCTGCATTTATCGAAAACGGAGGTCGAGTCGCTCAAGAAGGAGGTCAGAAGCCAACTTCAAATAGGAGATATCGAGGCGTCTAAAATAGGGGAGCACGCTGCCGAGGTAGTTCGGATCGCCTCCGACACAGCAAGGGCAATTCGGATCCAAGCTGAAAGTCAAGCAGAGGCCATCATTCAAAGGGCCGAGCGCAGTGCTAAACGAATCGTCGAAGATGCCGAAGCCAAGGCCGAATCGCTTCAACTGGAGTCGTCCCAGAGTGCCGATGACGCTTTGCAGAGGGCAAAGAAGCAGGGTGACGAGTTTTTGAACTATGCAGATGCACAGGGAACCGAGCTGATACAAAAGGCCAAAGAGGAAGGTAGGGCCATTGTATATAGGGCAAAAGAGCTACGCTCGTCCTATCTCAATGATGCCCGAGCGAAGGTCGATGAGCTCATGAAGGAGATGTCGGAACTCGAAGCGGCAAGAAACAGCATCCTGACCATTCTCAATGGAGCCGGGAGGATGATCGCAAGAGTCGAGAGCTCGCTCGATCCACAACATCTCTACCTCAAGTCGGTGGTAGACGACGAGAATAGCACACTCAATAGCAATCCGGCCTCCAAGGTCGAGGACGAAACCTACGGTGGAGCTGTTGAGTCAGAGGTGGCGCCTCATGTTGCAGAAAGCCCGCAATTGGGAGCTTTGGATTCCGTCCCTTTTGAAGACGATGAGGAATCAATGTCCGCAAATCGAGATTCAGCTGTGGCAGTAGCGGAGGAAGAGTCGGCAGCTGATTTCGCTCAACAATGGTCGGCCGGCCCCGATAGCCAGGTCGGCGAGAGCGAGGAAGTTTCCGCTGGAGGGACTGACCCCCAGTGGACCGCCGCCGAGTTCAGCCTGGACGACGAGGTAGTGCAAACGGTGGACTACTTTGCAGACGAGGTCGGAGTATTCGGCGACGGCGATTTAGATCAGGACGAAACTACAATTGGTGAACCTCTCAAGGCCGAAGCATTGTTCGAGGAAGAGGCGCTCGATGGCGGATCGCCCGATTCCATCATGCAAGCGGACGAAGGAGAGCACCCTCTTTCGGCGGAAGACGACCATTTCGACGCAGATTCCATGAATTCTGCAGAAACTATACCAAGCACTTTTGAGGCCATCGTCGATGAACCCATTGCTATCTCTTATGAGTCGAGGTATTTGAATGACGATGTGCCGGATCCGGAGCCTGCATCTCTTGATGACGGTAGCTTGCTTCTAGCTATGCCCGACGAATCCGGGGTAGAGTCCGGGCCAGATTACAGGGACATTGAGTTGAGCAGCGAAGTCGAGCAGCATCCAATGGCTGCGCAAGTTGACTTAGAAAGGCTGAACAGGCTTGAGGAGCTCTTTGAACGGATAAGGGTCAGTCGCAACTCTGAGGAATTGGAGGCAAATTCAGTTCTTTCAGTGGGTGAATTAGCAGGTCCGACCGACGGCGAAAACGAGGATTTCGCCGATTCAACCATGCAGGTCTCGCCGGTGTCTCATTCGGATCTATCTAATGTGGGTCCAAGCTCTGAGGGTGCTTCGGTGGTCTTGGGCGAGACCGAGATGGCGTTGATTGCAGCCAGGGATGCAAGTATACAACCAACCCTTCTTCAGCTTTCCCGCAGGGCGAAACGACTTCTCCAGGACGATCAGAACGAACTCTTGGATGCATTGAGAAAAGGTGGCGTCGAGGGTGCAAATTTTATGACTAAGGAGCTTGGGGCTCGATCAGAGCAGCGCGTTGAGGATTTAAAGGATCTGTTGTTACCAGCGGTCGAAGCGGGATATTCCTCGGTTCGAGCAGTTGCAACCCCAGAAAGTTCATTCGCCATAGCCAGACAGGTCCTTGAGGAGCTTCTCGCTCTGCTCAATCAGCTGAGTTTGACTAAGGTCAAAGGCTCGTTGCTGGTTCATGACGGTGGCAATGAGTCAGATCAAATAGGGGGAATATCGGGTATATATAGAGACCTGAGAAGTTCCAGACTTGATTCGATAATCGAAGACGCCGTTGTGTCTGCGCATTCGAGAGGTGCCCTCGCTGGTTCAGTCGGCAGAAGAGTGAGATGGATCGCCCACGACAAGGGGAACACCTGTCCAGATTGTGAGGACAATGCGCTTAATGGTGAGACGGTCAGCGGCGAGCCATTTCCTACTTCCCATAGTGCACCTCCAGCACATCCCGGGTGTAGATGTCTGATTATGGTGGAGCGCGCCTAGGGTAGATCTCATGCGGAATCCAAGTGAAATGGCTGCTGGCCATAGAAGAGGATCACGGCGTCAAGTAGTCGCGCTCGGTGTTTTCATTGTCCTTATAGTTTTAGTGCTTTCTCTGCGTGGCATATCGGTCTTTTTCACAGATTTTCTGTGGTTCAAGTCGGTACATCTGGCCGGAGTTTGGTCTTCTGTCCTCCTGGCCAAAATAGAGCTAGCGGTCTTTTTCACTCTTGTCGGTGCGTTGATGTCTTTCATAAGCTTGACCATTGCCCAAAGGATCATGGATAAGAGCGTTCCGAACGACTCGGCCTCAGAGGAGCTGATAAATAGATACAGAAGCGCAACTTCAAGATTTCCACGAATCGGTCGAATCGTAGTTTCCGCGGTTATAGGACTTCTATTAGGCGTCGGGACTTCGTCTCAGTGGCAGACCTGGCTGCTTTTTAGAAATTCAGTGCCTTTTGGAATCAAGGATCCACAGTTTCATCTTGACGCAAGTTTTTTTGTGTTTAGGCTTCCTTTCTACCTGTTCCTTGTCCATTGGGTGTTCGTCGCGCTAACGCTTGTGTTTCTGCTGACTACTGGAGCACACTATTTGTCTGGGAATATCACGACTCAGGGCAAGCGGCCCAGGGTTTCTCCGCCAGTAAAAGCGCAGCTATCGCTGATTTTGGGATTGATGGCCCTTGTCAAGGCGTTTGGCTACTACTTCCAACGCTATCAGCTGGACCTTTCAACTCGGGGAGTAGTCCAAGGGGCTTCATATACCGATGTCCATGCCCAGTTGCCTGCACTAAACATGCTGATCGTAATTTCTCTAGCATCATTCGCTCTGCTGATTTTCAACATCAGGAGACAAGGATGGGTTCTTCCCGCAATTGGAGTGGGCCTTTGGGCCTTCCTTTCCGTCGTGCTTGGTGCTGTGTATCCAGCAATTATCCAGAACTTTGTGGTCCAGCCCTCCCAGGCGACGAAAGAGTTGCCTTATATTGGTCGGAATATTGTCGCCACTCGGTATGCCCTGGGCTTGGATGGAGTATCCCAGCAGAGTTTCCAGGTAAACGACAATTTGTCTCAGAACCAGCTATTGCAGAGTGCAAATGCGTTGCGGGCTGTCAGGTTGTGGGGAACAAATACGCCGCTTCAAACGGTCAATAAGCTCCAAGACATCCGGTCTTACTACCAGTTCAACTCTATTAACGCTGACAGATACAAGATTAACGGCGTGACTACGCCAGTGATAGTAGGTATACGCCAGCTGAATGCGGCCAACCTACCTTCGAACTCCTGGGTTAATCAGCACCTTCAATATACCCACGGGTACGGAGCGGTTCTAGCCCCGGCGAATCAGATCACTCAAGATGGAAACCCATCCTTTGCCATTAGGGACGTCCCGCCCGTTTCGACCGGTGGGACCAAGACGATCACTCAACCACAGGTTTATTACGGCCAACAGGTCCCTGGCTATGTGGTCGCAGATACAAAGCAGCCTGAGGTTGACTACCAGACCTCCACCGGGGCCTCTGTTGAGACTAGCTATGCGGGTACAGGTGGAGTAAGGCTATCGTCGGAACTCGTAAAGGCCGCTTTTGCGATGCGATTTGGAGACATTAACCTCCTCATTTCAGGACTCATAACTAATCAGTCCAAGATCATGTTCAACAGGGATATCCAAGCCAGGATTCAGAAGGCGGCGCCATTTTTGTCGCTTGGATCCAACCCTTACCCGGTGATACTCTCTGGCAAGATCTACTGGGTTCAAAATGCATACACGACATCTGCGTACTATCCGTATTCTCAGACCGCCGATACTTCCGCGCTTAATCCTGCGAGTGGACTTGCGGCCAACAGCTTTAACTATGTTAGGAATTCCGTAAAAGTGCTGGTGGACGCTTACAACGGGACGATGACTTTCTATGTCACGGATCCGACGGACCCAATCATCCGGTCATACGAGAAGATGTTTCCGAGTCTGTTTACACCCGCTTCAAAGATGTCCCAAGGACTCATCAACCACCTTCGCTACCCGAACGATATGTTTACTGTCCAAGCAGCTGCGTTTGGCAGGTATCACATTACCAATCCGACGGCATTTTACAATGCTGGCGATGCCTGGACTCTTGCGCAAAACCCCGGCAACGGAGTGCCAACTTCCACTCCGCAGACGGTGTTCGGAGCCTCCGGAACTTCAACCCAGAACGCTAGAATGCAGCCTCTATATGAGTTGATTCAACTCCCAGGAACTAACACGTTGAGCTTTTGCATTGTCGAAGCTTACGTGCCAGTTTCTCAAAATGATGTTCAGCAAAACCTAACCGGCATGCTGGTGGCACGCAGCGATCCTGGACACTATGGGCAGCTGATTGACTATGTAACCCCTAGAGGTCAGCAGATTGATGGACCTCAGTTGATCAACGCGAGGATCAACGCGACTACTGCGGTATCGCAGCAGATAAGCCTTTTGGATCAGCACGGCTCTCAAGTACAACTCGGGAGCGTAATGATGATTCCTATCCAGCAGAGTCTGCTTTATGTTCGTCCCCTCTATGTGGAAAGTACTCAAAATCCGCTACCTGAGATTAAACAGGTGATCGTGGTTTATGGTACTCAGGTGGCTATGGAGCCGACGTTAGCTGGAGCGCTCAACGATATCTTTGGTGTGAGCGTTCCTGGTCTGCAAGGCTCAGCCCAGGTCAGCAGTGGAGTCGGGAGCGGTGGCCCAAGCGTTCCAAGTTCGGTTTCTTTGAGCGGTCTGGCAAGCTCCATTAGCCAGGCATCGTCACTCTACGATAAAGCCCAAGCAGCACTCAAGGCAGGCAATTTGGCTCAGTACCAAAAAGACGTAAACGCCTTAGGTTCGCTTCTGGCCAGTACGCAGTCCTTGAGCGGATTTCCGCAGTCGTCGACAGGCTCCAGCGCGTCAACCACTTCTACGACTTTGGCAAAGACGGCAAAAGGATAGTCAAAGAGGTCTTCTGGCGGCTACGCTGTGAACCTCCCGCGCTTGTTGAGGGAGCTTCTGGCTCCGCTGTTTGATTTAGGTTGCTTAGCATCGCTTCTGTCAGGACATCACGACCAAATGGTCTGGTACCGATGAGCCAGTACTGCGAGAAGAGTTCGCTAGCTAGTCTGGCTTGTTATGGATAAGGCCCGGTACTGGGCACTTGTTGTGACTCCGGCCTTGTTGCACTACACCTTTTTGTGTGCCTCACGTTGATCAGGTGACCAACGCTCGAGCACCCTGAGAATCGTGTGTCGGACTTTTGTATGCGGTCCTATTATGGTGTAGTCCCCAAGAAGCGCCTTTTGGAGTGCGTTTATTGCTCCTACGGCGTCTCGATGACAGCTAAACCACAATCTAGGTTCTTGCATTGGTAGTGCCGAGTGGATGGTCGTTTTGTGTGCAAGACACGCTGGACGGACTCGGCTAGGGTAAGACTCGTTTAGGTGTTCTATTTCTAGGTTTCTCGTTGAGATAGCGCTCCGACTATGGCGACCTCTACTCCACGTGCATTGGTCACTAGAGCTCGCCTTTACAGACTGGATAGCGCTCCCGTTTGTCCAAAATGTGGGTTTGGCGATAGTCCACTGGTGGTAACTGCCTGACGGTGGCGAGGGAGCCTGCATAGAAGAGTGATAGTTTGTTCGAGTTTTGTCGAAGCGGGTCAACCCAGAAAATCGGCATGGACTTAGGAATTATGTCGTCGAAAATGTACTTCATCGTAGCTTTATGATTTTGCAGTTCTCTTTTCGAAGGGTAGATTTTGGCAGGAAGTCGGCAAGCACCTATTAGATTGGTGTAACACAACGCGGGGTGGAGCAGCATGGTAGCTCGTCGGGCTCATAACCCGAAGGTCGTAGGTTCAAATCCTGCCCCCGCCACCAGTAAAAGTGCAGGTCAGGGCCGGTCTCCAGGGATCGGCCCTTCTGCTGCCCCCTCTGGAATCTTCGAGGGAATCCCAAAAAAAGTCACAGGCCGGGAGTGCCATGGCTTCCGTGCGTGGATCGAAGCGTGAGATCAAGCGTGGCGTGTGGGAGCTACGGGTCTCCCTCGGCAAAGACCCGGTGACTGAGAAGTACAAGGGGTGGCGTCAGCAAAGGGAAGATATCGTACGCTAAGAGTTGATGAGTCAGGAAGAACTAGGGCGATAGCTGCGGTACCAACGAATTCGTAAAGACATTTCTCTATATCAGCCATCGCTATTCGAACGCAAGTGCTATGTTCAAATGAGCTTGGGTAATTAATACATAGCGTATGCCGTGAAAGGTCCCAGTGATAAGGGACGTATTGGGGATAGTAGGAAAGTGTTTGTTTTTGATTTCGTAGAGTGATACAACTTACTTGAGTTTCCGCGTGGGCTGGTTTGCAGCGGATTTGTTCTACCAGAGCGGATGATCCTATCCCATCCACTTGGAACTTTATAGCAATTTCTATAGCTAACAGAGTTGGGGGGGTCCAATGTCTGGTTTTAAGGTAGGTTTGTTTTCATCGTTGAGGGTATGCAGAGAGTTTCCGAGTACGAAAAAATTCTTACTCGGAGTTTTTTTGACTCCTTTCGCAATGGGACTGACTCTGTCCCAAACGACACCATCTTTTGCAAGCAGCCCGTCGTGCTCTGCTGCTGGGTCTACTGGACTGACAGCAGCGCTAATTGCGACTGGAAATCAGTCAATCTCTAATCAAACGATTAATGCAGCAGGCTGTGACGTGGGTATCTATGTGGGTCCGAGCATAACTGGGGTAACTATCACTGGAGACACGATCACCGGGGCCAATGACCACGGAATCTTTGTGCAGGATACTTCCAATATCACGGTTTCTGGTACCACGGTAGAGGGAAATGGGGTAAATCGTACCGCTGGTATAGGGGATGACAAAGCCCTGATGTTTGTTGGCACTTCCAACTCAACTATTACGGGCAACACCGTAACTGGAAATCTAGCCGACGGTGGTATCGGTGTTTATGATGATGGGCCAGTTGACCTTGGAGCGCCAAATCCAGGCTCATTAAGCCCATCGAATGATGTGACTATCTCAAACAACTTGGTGTCTGACAACTATGGTGGATGTGGAATCGTCGTTTCGTCGGGGTCGGCCAACGTTCCGGCGGCTGGGGTCACAAATGTGACGGTCACAAGCAACACTCTTACTGGTGCGCCCGGACACTTTGGCCCATACGGCCCCGTGGTTGGGGGCATAATAATTGCTGGCCGTAAAATGTCCGGGATAACCGTTCAAGGAAATACGATTACCGGCGAGGCTCAGCCAGCTATTGTTGTTCACTCTAATGCACCTGGCGATTCAGTCAATGGAGTCACTATTACGGGCAACACCATGTCCGGCAATGACTGGTTGGCTATTAACGGCTCGCCAGTGCCTACCGCAATTGTTTTGGGCGCCACCCAGATTCCACCTCCATCTTCTCCGACAATCACGGGAACCACAATTACAAATAATTCGATAACTGGTGATTTCTACGGAGTTTGGGTTGCCGGGGCCACTGGATCTAATATAAGTGGAAATACCTATTCTCTAAGTCCTGGTGGAGCAGCTGTTTTCAATGTTCCACCGCCTGGTAGCGGCTATTGGATGGCTGGCTCTGACGGCGGAGTCTTCAGCTTCGGTGACGCGGGATACTACGGTTCGATGGGCGGAAAGACCCTCAACGCTCCAGTGGTTGGAATAGCCTCAACTCCA